>CBFGOU010000813.1:0-2403 GCA_965650445.1 uncultured Oxalobacteraceae bacterium
GCACGACGGCAAGCGCCGCTACGTGCTGCCCGACTGGGAACCGCAGGCCGAACCGCCGCGCGGCGGCTGGAGCGCCATCGAGAGCGGCGGCGCCATCGTGCGTTACGACCTCGACGGTAAAGCACTCTAAACATACATACCAAAAACGGCTTGATTTGTTGCGCCATGGTGTTATAGTTCACTACAACACCACTTCAATAGCTCACCAGTAGGGAGGCTGTATGTTTCACAGGGCAAGAACACCGGCGCGGGAGGCGCGATCATGAGCGCAGGCTGGAGCGACACCACACCGATTTATCTGCAATTAAAAGAGCGCGTCATCGGCATGATGCTCGACGGCGCCCTGAAGGCGGGCGATGCCCTGCCCTCGGTGCGCCAGATCGCGGCCGAATATCAGTTGAACCCGATCACGGTCTCGCGCGCTTATCAAGAACTCGTCGACGACAACCTGGTGGAAAAAAGAAGGGGAATTGGCATGTATGTCACTGAAGGCGCCAGCGAAAAGCTGCTGGCCAGCGAACGCGATCGCTTCCTGCGCGAAGAATGGCCGGCCATGCTCGAACGTATCCGCCGGCTCGGTCTCGATCTCGACCAGTTGTTGCACCAGGCGCAAGCGGGAGGTGGGGCATGAACGCCGTCATTTCCGCCCGCAATCTGAGCAAACGCTACGGTAAGAAGACGGCTGTGGACAGCGTCAGTTTCGACATCCCGGCCGGCAAGATCGTCGGCTTGATCGGCCCCAACGGATCGGGCAAGACCACCACCCTGAAAGCCGCGCTCGGCCTGATTCCCTTCGATGGCGAACTCAATGTGCTCGGGCTCGACCCGCGCACGCAACGCGACGCGCTGATGCAGGACGTGTGCTTCATCGCCGACGTGGCCATCCTGCCCAAGTGGCTGCGGGTGTGCGACGCCATCGATTTTGTGGCCGGTGTGCATCCACGCTTTAACCGCAGCAAGGCCGAGCGCTATCTGGCCAGCACCAGGCTGGAGCCCGCCATGAAGGTCAAGGCCATGTCCAAAGGCATGGTGGTGCAGCTGCACCTGGCGCTGGTGATGGCCATCGACGCCAAGCTGCTGGTGCTGGACGAACCGACCCTGGGCCTGGACATCATGTACCGCAAGCAGTTTTACCAGAACCTGCTGGAGGATTATTTTGACGAAGACAAGACCATCGTCATCACCACCCACCAGGTCGAGGAAATCGAACACATCCTCACCGACCTGATGTTCATCCGCGACGGCAAGATCGTGCTGTCGGCGTCGATGGATGAAGTGGGCGAACGCTACACCGAAGTGATGGTCTCGAACGATAAGCTCAACGCCGCCAATGCGCTGCAGCCGATCGACCAGCGCACCGTATTCGGCAAGTCGGTCATGCTGTTCGACGGCGTACCGCGCACGCAACTGGCCGCCCTCGGCGAAACCCGTAACCCCAGCGTCGCCGACCTGTTCGTGGCGACCATGAAAGGAAGCTACGCATGAACACGATGAAATGGCTGGTCCGCCGCGAATTCTGGGAGAACAAGGGCTCGCTGTTCTGGGCGCCGGTCATCGCCGGGGCACTGATGGTGCTGTTTATCGGCGCCACTGCGCTCTGGAGCGTTGCCAGCGGCAAGATCGTCGATGCCGGCATGCAGATCGACGGCCGTCAGATCGATCTGGCCGGTGTGTACGCCACCCTGCATCCCGAGAAAAAGCAGCAGATAGTCAGCACGCTCGCCAGCACCTACCTGGCCGGCGCCGCGCCGCTGTTCCTGATGCTGTCGGTGGTGTCGTTTTTCTACTGCCTGGGCGCACTATACGACGAGCGGCGCGACCGCAGCATCCTGTTCTGGAAGTCGCTGCCCCTGTCGGACCAGTCGACCGTACTGTCCAAGCTGGCCACCGCGCTGTGCGTGGCGCCGCTGATCACGATCGCCGTGGCCACCGTCACCTCGCTGGCGCTGCTCCTGATCGGCGCCCTGCTGCTGAGCTTCAAGGGTATCAACCTGTTCGGGGCGCTGCTGGCCGATCCGTCGCTCTACCTGGCGCCACTGCACGTGCTCGCCCTGCTGCCGGTGTACATGCTGTGGGCGCTGCCGACCGTCGGCTACCTGTTCATGGTGTCGGCATGGGCACGTTCGAAAGTGTTTCTGTGGGCAGTGGGCGTACCGGTCATGACGGTGGCGGTGATTGCCTGGACCAACCTGCTCCACAGCAATGGCAATGGCGTGCGCTGGTTCGTCGAAAACATATTGTTCCGCGGCCTGGGCGGCCTGATCCCCGGCGCCTGGCTTGGGCTCAACAGTGTCGACACCCGCCTGATCGTCCAGGTCGGCCACAAAACCATCGATATGTCGGGCCTGCTGGCGCAGTCGTACAAGACCCTGCTGACGCCGGAAATGTGGATCGGCGCAGCAG
>CBFGOU010000814.1:0-2401 GCA_965650445.1 uncultured Oxalobacteraceae bacterium
ACCAGCGCGCCCAGTTGCTGGCGGCGGCACTCGAGGACGGCATGCTGACCCTGAAAATGGATGGCATCGAGAAGGTGCTGTCGGGCATTACGGACATTAAGATGGTGCGCCAGGTGTGCATCAAGTAAAGAGGCAAGCTCCAGGCGGGCTGCGGGCGTTTGACATCGCTGTGGAGCAAGGATACCCTGTGGGTCCACCGCCGATCCTCGCTTGACGCGTGACTATGCTGCAAGGCCTGCCCTTTCCGATCCGTACCGAATGCCCGCCCGGCGCCTGCGTGTGCAATCGCGACGCGCTGCTCGCCACGCCCGATGGCGACTTGCGCATCCTGCGCCTGACCCGCGAGGAAGAAAAAAAGCTGCTGGCGCGCATCGAGGCGGTCGATAGCTACGATGGCCTCAAGCGCATCGGCGTCAAGCTCAACGAATTGCTGGGTGTCACCATGCACATCACGCCCTCGGCCAACGAGGTGCGCACCACGCGCGGCATCAACATCGCCCTCGACGATCTGCCCGGTCTGTGCCGCAAGACGCGTCAGGCGATTCCGACCGCCGTACGGCGTTGCCTGGATGCCCATCCGGAAATCGTTTACGCCATCCTCGACGAACACGGCCTGTTCGGCAGCGGGTCCGCACTTTAGAGCGGTATCAATTAGTCATTGGTAAATTTGCCACACCATCGAAGCATTGTTGATGCGATGGCGAGGCTGGTATGGCGTCTCACTCCAAGTACGAAGGCCTGGTGCGGCAAGCGTTGCTGACCAGCACCGAACTCGAGGTGGCCCAGCGCCATGCGCGCGCCCAACTGCTCGATCTCGAAGACCTGCTGGTGCGCGATTACAAAATCGCCCTGCACGCCATCGGCGCCGCGCTGGCCCAGCATTTCGGCGTGCCCTACGAGCCCTACCGGCCGGGACGGGTCAAGCCCGCCTTCCTCCTGCGCAATCTGAAGGCGCAGTATGTCGAGGAACACCAGTGGCTGCCGCTGGACGAGGACAAGGACGGCGTGCACGTCCTCACCCTGGACCCGGAGCGGGTGCGCGCCAGCCGCATCATCGGCCAGGTGTTTCCCAAGTCGGTGCTGGCCTATCGCGTGACCACGCGGCTGGAATTCAAGCGCACCATGGACCAGTTCTTCGGCACCACCTTCCGCAGCGATGGCAGCTCGCTGCGCGAATTGCTGTCGGAAATGACGCTGCAAAACGAGGACGAAGCCGAGGCGGCAGCGGACGCGGTCGACAACGAACTGGTCAAGCTGGTCAACAAGGTCATCATGGATGCCTACCGCCAGGGCGTGTCCGACATCCACATCGAGCCCTTGCCGGGCAACGGCCGCACCGGCATCCGCTTTCGCAAGGATGGTGCGCTGGTCCCGTATATCGACATCCCGGCCAGTTACCGCAGCGCGCTGGTGGCCCGGGTCAAGATCATGTGTGACCTGGATATTTCGGAGAAGCGCAAGCCGCAGGACGGCAAGATCCAGTTCAAGAAATTCGCCCCGCTCGACATCGAGTTGCGGGTGGCGACCATTCCGTCCACCGGCGGGGTCGAGGATATCGTCATGCGGATTCTGGCGGCGGGCGAGCCGATCGCACTGGACAAGCTGGGCGTGCTGCCGGCCAATCTGGCGCGCCTGACCAGCGCCATCGACAAACCGTACGGCCTGTTTTTCGTGTGCGGGCCGACCGGCTCGGGCAAGACCACCACCCTGCATTCGGTCCTCAATTACCTGAACAAGCCGGAAACCAAGATCTGGACGGCCGAAGACCCGGTCGAGATTACCCAGAAAGGCTTGCGCCAGGTGCAGGTCAACCGCAAGGCCGGGCTGGACTTTGCCACCGTCATGCGGGCTTTCCTGCGCGCCGATCCCGACGTGATCATGGTCGGCGAAATGCGCGACAAGGAAACCGTGTCCATCGGCATCGAAGCCTCGCTGACCGGTCACCTGGTGCTGGCCACCCTGCACACCAACAGCGCGCCCGAATCGATCGTGCGCCTGCTCGACATGGGCATGGATCCGTTCAACTTCAGCGACGCCTTGCTGGGCATTCTGGCGCAGCGTCTTGCCCGGCGCCTTTGTTCACATTGCAAGGCACCGTATCAGCCGGATGAAGCCGAGCTGCAACAGATGCTGGATGAATATTGCGCGGAGCTGCTACAGACGAGCGCTTTCCAGCGCGACGTGCAAACGGCGCGCGCGGCCATCCTCGACAACTGGCGCGCGCGCTACGCCAGCAACGGCCGCTTCACCCTGTACCGCCCGACCGGCTGCGCCGAGTGCAACCAGGGCTATCGCGGCCGCGTGGGCTTGCATGAACTGATGATCGGCACCGATCCCATCAAGCGCCTGTTGCAGGAGCGCGCCCGCGTGGCCGCCCTGCTCGCCGCAGCCCTGGACGAAG
>CBFGOU010000815.1:0-2392 GCA_965650445.1 uncultured Oxalobacteraceae bacterium
TCTTGACCGTCACCGGATTCAAACTCAGCTGCGGCGCCATGGCGCGCCAGGCGAACTGCCATTCGCGCTCGTCGGCTTCGGCCAGGGTCTTGGTGAAGGCGCTGCCGAGCGCGGCGCGCACGCCGTATTCGACCGCGCCGTCGATTCCCGCCCAGCTGGGCAAGGTGCGCTGCACCGCGCGGTGCAGGCGCTCGCCGAATTCTTCGGTGTTATGAATGATCAGGCAAGCGTCGGCCGGCCCCAGCAGTTCGAACAGGGACTTGTCCCAGGCTTGCGAAAACGACAGGGTAAGGCACTTGTTTGCAGGCACAAGCCGGAACTGGCCGGCCTTTAATGCCAGTTCGAGTTCCGCCCTTGGCGCGTAGCGATACAAAGTGGGAGGGCGTTGATAGTCATGCATAGGAGGCTCGATTCGGTAAAGCAGGGTCAGCGGGCGTCGGGGTGGCTGCGCGAGGGCCGGGTATGGCGGCCGTAGCGCATGCTGCGCGCGGCGATGAAAATTTCGCGCAGCAGGTAGACGAAGCTGCCGATCAGGGCAAACATGGCCAGCACGAAGAAGGCGGCGATGTATTTGTCC
This sequence comes from uncultured Oxalobacteraceae bacterium, assembly GCA_965650445.1. GTDB lineage: Bacteria > Pseudomonadota > Gammaproteobacteria > Burkholderiales > Burkholderiaceae_D > Telluria_A. The sequence goes on from CBFGOU010000815.1 coordinate 578, forward strand.
AGCGGCAAGTTGGTGGTGTCGCCCAGGAACAGCATGGCGATGACGAGGCAGATCAGCAGGCCGCAGGCGGTCGACAGGGTAATGGCGTAATTGATCAGGTGCGAGCGCTGGTACAGCACGCGCAGCTCGGTCAGGTAGGCGTCGCTGTGGCCGATGTCGAGCCGGTCTTCCAGCACGCGGGTGCGGTCGATGATGCGCGCCAGCCGGTTGGTCAGCACGGTCAGCTTGGTGCCCACGCCGGTGAGCAGGAACACCGGGGCAATGGCCAGCTGGATCACATGGCCGATATCGCTGATCTGAATATTCATTGAAGCACGTGCATTTATCTTAAGTAAGTACTGCTAGTGTAGCAGCCCGCACGCTAGTCGAAGCGGCGCACGCGTTTGAATTGCTCGGTGGCATTTACGAGTGCGGCGGCAATGCCCGCTTCCAGGGCGCCATGACCGGCATCGGCAATCATTTTCAGGCGCGAACCGGGCCAGGCCTGATGCAGGCGGTAGGCCGACACCGGCGGACAGATCACATCGTAGCGGCCCTGCACGATCACGGCGGGGAGATGGGCGATGCGCCCCAGGTCGCGCAGCAGCTGGCCGGGTTCGAAGAAGCCGCCGTGCGCCATGTAGTGCAGCTCGAGGCGGCCGACGCCAAGGTCGAGCGTGTCGCTGGCCACTTCGTCGGGCTGCGGCAGCAGGAACACCCGGCGGCCTTCGAAGCGGCTCCAGGCGCGCGCCGCCGGCCAGTACACCGCCGGATCGCTCGACAGGATGCGCGCCGCGTAGGCCTTGAGCAGGTCGCCCCGTTCGGCCACCGGAATGGGCGCCACGAATTGGTCGTACAGCTCGGGATAGAACCACTCGACGCCATTCAGGAACCAGTCGATTTCGGCCGGCGTGCACAGGAAAATCCCGCGCAGCACGAAGCCCAGGCAGCGCTCGGGATGGGCCTGGCCGTACGCCAGCGCCAGGGTCGAACCCCAGGACCCGCCGAACACCAGCCATTGCTCGATGCCGAATTTGACGCGCAGGGTTTCGATGTCCTCGACCAGCAGCTGGGTGGTGTTGTTGCGCCACTCGCCCAGCGGCGTGGACTTGCCGGCGCCGCGCTGGTCGAACAGGATCACGCGGTAGTGGCGCGGATCGAAAAAGCGCCGGTGCTGCGGCGACAGGCCCGCGCCCGGACCGCCATGCAGGAACAGCACCGGGATACCGTCCGGATTGCCGACTTCTTCCCAGTACAGGGTATGAATGGCGTCGACGGTCAGCATTCCCTGCCTGGTCGGCTGAATCGGTGGAAACAGCGAAGACGGCGCGTATGGCATGTCGGTCTTGGTAGTGATTAACGAGACCGATTGTAGCGCACTAAAAGACGGTGTTGATGGCGTAGTGGACCGCGTAGTGCTGGTCGACCGCCAGCAGCAGCGGCCACCTGTCGAAGGTGGTGCAGGGATGGGAAATGCCGCAGCCGACCAGGTCGCCCACCTGCAGGTCGACGCCGGGGGCCAGCTTGAGGTAAGCGTGCTGGTCGTTCATCTTGACGATGGCGCAGCCGGGCGGCAGTGCGGTCGGACTGCCGGGGCCGGGCCGGTGCGCGGCCAAGGGCAGCGGCAGCTCGACATCGTAGGAAGCGTCGCGCTTGCCCATGCCGAGGATGGCCAGGTCCGGTTCCGGGCGCGACTGCACCACGCTCCACACTTCCAGCGCCGCTTGCAGGCCGTCGGCCAGCCAGGCTTCGCGCGCGTGCAGTTCGCCCGTCAGGCGCTGGTACAGGCCGTGGGCGCTGGTGAGGTAGCAGCCGCTGCGCAGGATCGCCTGCACC
>CBFGOU010000816.1:0-2391 GCA_965650445.1 uncultured Oxalobacteraceae bacterium
CTGCGCCAGCAGCGCCGCCGCATCGGCCGGCTGGGGTGGCGGGGCGGCGGCTGCGCGCACTGCCGGCTGGCGCGCGGCAGGGGCGGGGACCGGCCTGGCTGGCGGCGGCGCGGCGGCGGCCTTCTGCAGCGCGAACGCACCGGGCGCGCGCACCACCTCAAAGCCATGGCGGGCAAAGGCCGGCACTTCGGCGTAGCCGGCGAACAGCATGCCGTCGTCTTCCAGCATCTGGTCCAGGCGCGCCACGGCCGCCGCGACGGTCGGCTCGTCGAAATAAATCAGCAGGTTGCGGCAAAAGATCACGTCGTAACGCATGCCTGGCACGAAGTCGAGGATATTGCCCTTGATGAAGTTGACCTGTTGCCGCAGCCAGGGCGCGATCTGGAAGCAGCTGCCGTCGCCGGTAAAGTAGCGCTGCCGGTATTGCTGGCCGGGGCCGCGGAAGGCGTTGCGGGTGTAGCGGCCTGCGCGCGCGCGCGCCAGCGAGGCCTCCGACAGGTCGACCGCATCGATGCGGTAGGCTTCGCGCGCCACGCCGGCATCCTCCAGCGCCATCGCCATCGAATACGGTTCCTCGCCGCCGGCGCAGGGCAGCGACAGGATGCGCGCCCGGCCATTGGCCACGCGCTCGCGCAGGAAGCCGGCGGCCACCGAAAATGCCTCCGGGTCGCGGAACATCCACGATTCCGGCACCACCACTTCTTCGATCAGGGCATTCAATTCGTCACCGTCGAGCAGGGCTTCATAGCTGGCCGCCGCATCCAGATCGAGCGCGCGCATGCGGCGCTTGAGCGCGCGCGCCACCGTGGCGCCGTCCAGATCGAGGCCGGTGGCCTGGCGCAGGCGGGCTTCGGCGCTCATGCGGGCTCGCTTTGTGCGGGGAACAGCAGCGCGTGCACCTCGGCGCCGAGCAGCTGGTCGAGCTCAATGAGCTGCAGCATGCCGTCCGCGCCGCTGGCCACGCGGCCCAGGAAGGGCGCGCCGGCCACTCCGGTGTGCGTCAGCGCCTGCTCGTCCACGGTCTCGATACCGGCCACGTGCTCGGCCAGCAGGCCAAGCTGGCGCCGGTGGTAGTCGACCAGCACGATGCGGGTGTCGTACCACACCTGTTCGGGGACGCGCCCGGCCAGGCGGCTCAGGTCGATCACCGGCACCGGCGCGCCGTGCAGATCGAGCAGGCCGGCCACCCAGTCCGGCGTGAGCGGCAGCTGCTTGAGCGCGGCCGCCGGCAGCACCCGGCGCACCGCCGCCAGCGGCAGACCGTAGCGGTCCGCGCCGATATGAAAGACCAGCGCCTTCATCGGCTGCGCGTCAGGCGGAAACCGAGAAGGTCGCCACCGACGACTGCAGGTCGCTGGCCGCATACTGCAGCTGGTGCACCGCCTCGCTGGTGGCCCTGAGCGATTCGACCGTCTGCTGGGTAGCGTCATTCAGCTGCATCATGGTCTCCGAAATCTGCTGCGCCCCGACCGCCTGCGACTGCATCCCCTGCAGCACCAGATCGAACTGCGGGGCCAGCTTCTGCACCTGGTCCATCACCGACGACAGCTGCTCGCCCACCTGGCGCACCTCGCCCACGCTGCGCCGGATCTCTTCCGAAAATTTGTCCATGCCCATCACGCTGGCCGACACCGCCGACTGCATCTCCTTGAGCATCTGCTCGATGTCCCAGGTCGACACCGAGGTCTGGTCGGCCAGGCGGCGGATCTCGGTGGCCACCACCGAAAAGCCGCGTCCCGCGTCGCCGGCCTTTTCGGCCTCGATGTCGGCGTTGAGCGAGAGGATATTGGTCTGGTCGGCCACCTTGGTAATCGTGGTCAGCACGCTGTTGATGTTGGACGCCTTTTCCGACAGCGCCGCCAGCTTGGCGTTGATCGAATCGGTGGCCGACACCATGTGCTGCATCGTCATGTCCATGCGTTTCAGGTTGGTTTGGGCGTCGGCCGTGGCGCTGGTGGTGTAGTCGGCCACTGCGGTGGCATCTTCCATGGTCTTGAGCAGCTGGGTCGTATTGGCCGAGATTTCCTTGGTGGTCGACAGGATCTCCACGCTGGTCTGGGCCTGTTCGATGCCGGTGGCCTCCTGCTGCTTGGCCGAAGCGGCGATCTCGGTGGCCGAGGTGGTCACCTGGATGCCGGCCTTCTGCACGTTATTGAGCAGCATGCGCAGATTGCCCACCATGGTCTGCAAGCCCTTGCCGAGGCGGCCGATGGAATCGGCGCCGGTCACCGTGACGGAACCGGTGAGGTCGCCCGCCGCCGCTTGCGTCACCACTTCGAGCAGCGCGTCGACCTTCGAGCGCAGCAGATTGGTGGCGGCCAGCTCGTTGGCGTTACTGTCCTGGAGCGCCTGCGCCATGCGGTTGAATTCCACCGTCACCTTGCCCAGTTC
>CBFGOU010000817.1:0-2390 GCA_965650445.1 uncultured Oxalobacteraceae bacterium
ACGAGCAAAAACAGTTCAGCTTGGCCAAGGAATCGCTGGTCGGGCTGCAAGGCAAGTACCAGTTCACCGACAAGCTGTCCGGCACCCTGCAGGCGGTCTCGCACGCCTCGCGCGACGGCAAGCTCGACGTCGACTGGGCCTACCTGTCCTACGACGTGACGCCGGAACTGACCGTCCAGGCCGGGCGCCGCCGCCTGCCGATCTATGCCTATTCCGACAGCGTCTACGTGGGCTATACCCTGCCCTGGGTACGGGTGCCGCAAGACATTTACGGCTGGGAAGTCGGCGCTTACAACGGCGCCAACGTGTCGTACACCACCAGCGTGGGCGACTGGGCCGTGCGCGCCAATCTGTTCGCCGGGCAGGAAACGACCAAAGACAATATCGAGATGCGCAACATCTACTACGGCCACAAGGTGGACGAGGCCTGGCGCCACATCCTGGGCGGGTATCTGGACGTGTCCAACGATATTTTCGGCGCGCGCCTGATCTACATGCAAAACTCGATCGATCTGAAGCTGTATGTGCCGGATGAAGATCCGAGCTTGTCGACCGGGGTACGCCAGCGCATCATTGGGCTGTCGGGCAGCATCGACTACAAGAACTGGATGGTACGGGCCGAGGCGAACACCTTCCAGCGGCCATCGCTGGATTTCAAGTCGCGCAGTTTCACCACCACGATCGGCTACCGCTGGGGCAAGTTCACCCCGCTGATCGGCTATTCCTCGTACACGGAAAAGATCACCGAGGCTTATACCGCCGCGCAGATCGACACCACCCGCTTTGCCGCCGTGCGCTGGGACTTCCGCAAGAACATGGACGTGAAAATCCAGTTCGACAAGGTGATCGACCGCAGCGCCTACGACTTCACCCACGACGCCAAGATGATCAGCGCATCGCTGGACGTGATTTTCTAACGCGCGCTCCCTGGCTTGGGCTTGCGCCGTCATGAACGGCGCAAGCGACCGGCGCTGCCTTTACCGGGGTGGCAAGCACCGCCCCGGATGCCGCCCGAATCAGCGCAGCCCGGTCACTCGATCCTACTTCCGTCCGGCACCTTCCTGATTTTCCACGTTGGGGTATTGGAAATTTCGAAAATCGGAGGACGGCCCCATGCGCGATTCGCGAAGCAATCGTAAATCAGGGTCGGAGTGTATTGCATCCAGGACGGCGAGACCAGAACGGTGCCCGGTGAGGCCCATCGGCCTCTGACGATAGCCTGGCGCGGGTACTGCGCGTTACATTTGGCCCCAGCGATGTTCTTGGCGTTCTGGATTGCCGCTGTCGCGTACTTTCCAACGCCGCTGGCCGTCGAGGCAGCCTCGGACGCTGGGGCCATCGCCAGCAGCGCGGCGGTGGCCATCGTCATGACGGCGCCCGTGACGAGCCGGCCTTTGCTCGACACAGCGGTTTTCAAATGCATGTTTTCCATCGTTCTCCATATTAAAATTGCGCCCAAACAGTCGATACGCCAGGACCGGGCCAGTCTGACGCGGGCAGCGGCGCTGCCTGCTGGTTCGTCAAGAACTGCGCAAGCTTCTTGTATCGATCAGTGGCGTCATCGGCCTGTACGGTTCCACTGCTGGACGGCCTGGGCGCGCTTGCCGTTCAACTTCTCATTGGGGACAGGGTGCGCTAGAATATGCTCTCGATCACAAGCCGTCGTCCTCGCGCAAGCGCCGGACCCATGCTGAGCTGATGGCGCATGGGTTCGACGCTTTCGCGAGGACGACGCCGTCATATGGCCCGCCAGCCCCGCCTCGTCATAGCCAACCAGCCGCACCACATCATCCAGCAAGGCAATCACGGCCAGCTGATCTTCCGCGACAGCGAGGATTACCAGCAATTCCTGGTCTGGCTGCGCGACAGCGCGCGCGAATTCAAGGTCGCCATCCACGCCTATGTGCTGATGCCCAACCACTTCCATTTGCTGGCCACGCCCGCCACCGACACGGGGCTGGCGCAAATGATGCAAAGGCTGGGCCGCTACTACGTGCCCTGGTACAACGCACGGCACCAGCGCAGCGGCGGCCTGTTCCAGGGCCGCTTCAAGACCTCGCTGATCGACGCCGAAAACTATTTCATGAAATGCAGCCGCTTTGTGGAACTGAACGCGGTGCGCACCAAAGTGGTGGCCGACCCGCTCGACTATCCCTGGTCGAGCTACCACCACCACGCCGGGATGCGGGTCGATCCGGTCATCACCGACCGTACCGGTGCCATGCGTGTCGACATAGAGCGACAGGGGCGCGCTGACGCCGATCGCATAGGCCAGCTGGATGGTACAGCGCTTGGCGAGGCCCGCTGCGACGATGTTCTTCGCCAGGTAGCGCGCGGCATAAGCCGCGGAGCGGTCGACCTTGGTCGGATCCTTGCCGCTGAATGCGCCG
>CBFGOU010000818.1:0-2386 GCA_965650445.1 uncultured Oxalobacteraceae bacterium
ATTTTAAACAGTTATATTAGCATATATACACTAAAGTTGACTCAGAGCATATAACTTTCGGAAAAAAAATGGATTCGATACCACAGTGTTGCCGGATTTTTCATCCGGTCGACCGGCGCGACAGCATGCGCCGGTAATTGCGCGCCGTCAACCACAACCCTAGCGCGACCACGGCAAACACGGCCTGCCCGACGGCCAGCAATAACACCGAGTGCGACAGCGCCGGCGCGATCACGCCGGCCACGACGGCGCCCAGCAAGGTCTGGGCGAAGGATTGGCACGACGCCACCGTGCCGCGGATGTGCGGAAACAGGTCGAGCGCCAGCAAGGTGGCGGCCGGGCCGATGAAGGCCATGCCGAAGGTGTAGAAAAACAGCGGCGCCACGGTCCACGGCAAGGCCGGCGGGAACATGGCGGCGTAGCCGACGTTGGCGATCACGGCGGCGAGCATGAAGCAGAACCCGATGGCGACCTGGCGCGCGAATGTCATTCTGCCGGCGATGCGGTTGGCGGCCAGCGCGCCCAGGAAAATGCCGCCGACCGAGGGGATGAACAGCCAGCCGAACTGGTCGGGGCCAAGGTGCAGGTGCTCCGGCAGCAGCACCGGGGCGGCGGTAATGTACAGGAACAGGCCGGCGAAATTACAGGCCGTCACGCCCGCCTTCATATGAAATAGCGGCGAACTGAAAATGGCCTTGTAGCTGTCGAGCAGGAAGCGCGGATTGAAGGCCTGGCGCTTTTCCGGCGGCAGCGTTTCGGGCAGGCGCCGGTAGACCACCACGAACAGCACGATTGTGTAGGCCAGCAGGAACAGGAAAATGGTGCGCCAGTCGGAAAACTTGACGATCCAGCCGCCCAGGATGGGCGCAATGGCCGGCGCGATGGTGAAGATCATCGTCACCAGCGACAGCAGGCGCGCCGCCGCCGCGTCGGCATACAGGTCGCGGATCAGCGCGCGCCCGACCACCACCCCGGCACCGGCCGACACCCCCTGCAGGATGCGGAACACCCATAAATAGTGCACCGAGTGCGAGGCCGCGCAGCCGAAGGTGCCGATCGCGAACATCACCAGCGACCAGAGAATGACGTTGCGGCGTCCGAACGCATCGGCCAGGGCGCCATGCCACAGCACCATGCCGGCGAAGGCCAGCATGTAGGCCGACAGGGTTTGCTGCACTTCGATCGGGGTCGCGTGCAGGGTCGCCTGGATCTGCGGGAAGGCCGGCAGATAGGCGTCCACCGAGAACGGCCCCAGCATCGACATGCCGGCCAGCAGCGCGGCCAGCGCCGTCGTGCCCAGCATGGGCCGGTGCGGCACGACCGGCAGCGGGACCGGCGTGACCGGGTCCGGCGGGACGTTTGGCTGGGGCGATTCCGGCAGCATGGCTTATTCCTGCGGCTTCGGCTTGGCTTCCTCGCGGCGGTTGAACCCGGCCACCATATCGAAGCGGAACAGGCGGCATTCGAGCGCACCGTTGAAGAACGGCGTCTTGCGCGCTTCCTTCAGGCGCAGCAGCTTGGGCAGCGACAGGTCGGCGGTAAACAGGAACACGGTCCAGCCGGCGAAGCGCTGCTTGAGCGTGGTGCCCAGCGCCGCATAGAACGACACCGACATTTCGTCGGCCGGCATGGTGGAGTCGCCACGCACGCCGATCCGTTCGCCGTACGGCGGGTTGGTCAGCAGGATGCCCGGCTGCCCGGTCGGCGGTTTGACTTCCTGCGCCTCGATCTGCTTGAGCGGCACCTCGAACATGACGCCGGCCACTTTCAGGTTATGGCGTGTCATGGCCACCATGTCGCCCGAGATGTCGGAACCGAAGATGGTGGGCGAGGCCGGCAGCGGATTGGGCTTGATGGCGGCCTTCATGGCCTGCCACGGCGCCGCGTCGAAGCTGTTGAATTTTTCGAAGGCGAAGCGGCGCCGCGCGCCGGGCGGAATGCCCTGCACCATCTGGGCCGCTTCGATCAGGATCGTGCCGGAACCGCACATCGGGTCGAACAGCGGCGTGCCCGGCTTCCAGCCCGACACGCGCAGCATGCCGGCGGCCAGGTTTTCGCGCAGCGGCGCGTCGCCGGTCTCTTCGCGCCAGCCGCGCTTGAACAGCGCTTCGCCGGAGGTGTCGAGGTAAATCGTGAAATTGCGCGCATCGAGAAAGCCGACGATGCGCATGTCCGGCTCGCGCGTGTTGACCGAGGGGCGCTTGTTGAACTGGTCGCGGAAGCGGTCGCACACCGCGTCCTTGATCTTCAGGGTGGTGAACTCCAGGCTGCGCAGCGGCGACTTGACGGCGGTGACGTCGACGCGGATGGTGTGATCGACGCCGAACCAGTCTTCCCACGGCTGGGCCAGGGCCAGGTCGTAGATGTCGTTCTCGTTGTTATAGCT
>CBFGOU010000819.1:0-2374 GCA_965650445.1 uncultured Oxalobacteraceae bacterium
GGGGCGTCGGCAATAGCACTCGCAGCAGGTGCATCGGCACCCGCTGTGCTATCGACGGGGGCGGTACTCGTCGCCGGCACCACGGTGTCGGCCACCGGCGCGTCGCTGCGTGCCGGCTTGCCGGCACAGGCGCTGAGCGCGGCGGCCAGGAGGATCAGAGGGAAAACGCGCACGACGTTCATGTCAGCTCGCAGCAGAAGTAGCGTTGAAGTCCAGGTCGGGCGACAGCCGGTAGGCCGCGCTCAGTTCGTTGTAGCCGGCGGGGGCGCCGGAGATTGTCAGCGGATGGCCGCCCTGGCGCGCGCGTGCGGCCAGCTCGGCCAGCAACGCCAGGCCGGCGCTGTCGACGCGCTCGACCTCTGCCAGTTCCAGCCGCGACAGCTGCGCCGGCAGGGCCTGCAGTTGCGGCCACAGCGCGATCACCGCGGCACGGTCGAGCACCCCGCGCAGGCGCAGGGTGTCACCTTCCAGCAGCGCCAGCGCCTTATTTGCCATTGCCGGCCGGCCCGGCCTGCATGCTGCCGCTGCGCAGATCGTTGGCCACCTGCTTGATGCCCTTCTGGCGCAGCGGAGCATCGAACTGGTTGCGGAAGGTCTGCACGTAGGAGATGCCTTCGATGTTGACGTCGAAGATCTTCCACTGGCCGCCTTCATTGCGCATCCAGTACTCGACCGGCGTCGGCTCGCTGCCGGCACGCACCAGCTCGGTGCTCACGCGCACGCCGCGGTTGCCCGGCAGCGGGCTCTCGCCCTTCAGGCGGAAGCTCGGCTTGCCCTGGATGTTGAGCAGGGTCGAGCCATAGCGCTGCATCAGGTTGTCGGCCATCGCATTGGCAAAAAGCTTGATGTCAGCGTCGGCAGCGCCACGGGCGTGCGTTCCCAGCACCAGGCGCGCGGCATAGTCGCGGTCGAAGGTGCGGTTGAGCTCGCTGTCGATGTAGCTGCGCAGGCTGGCCGGGTTGCCGCTGAATTCGGCACGGCGCTGCTGCAGGGTGTTGAGGATGCGCGTGCTGGCGTCGATCACCACCTTGCCAGCCTGGCCCTGGGGGGCGGCAGCAGCGGGGGCGGCGGCCTGCGCCTGGGCCAGGATCGGGGTGGCCAGCAGCAGCGACGAGGCGAGCAGGGCCGGGATCAGTTTCATCTTCATGGTTGCGGTTCCGTTGCAGGCGCTTGCGCGCCATCGTTGGGCTTCGGAGCAGCGCCGCCACCGGCGCCGCCACTGAACATGTATTTGCCGACCAGCTGGATCAGGTCCACGGCCGGCTGGGTGAAGACGATCTCTTCGCCGGGCTTCAGCACGTCCGGATCGCCGCCGGGTTGCAGACCGATATAGCTCTCGCCGAGCAAACCACTGGTGAAGATGCCGGCGGAGGTATCAGCCGGCAGATCCTTGACCTTGCTGTCCATGCGCAGGGTCACGATCGATTCGAACTTCACCGGGTCCAGGTCGATCGCGGCGACCTGGCCGACGGTGACACCACCGATCTTCACCGGTGCCTGCTTGCGCAGCTGGCCGACCTGGGAGAAGCGGGCCTTGAGTTCATAGCCTTCGCCACCCCAGCTCCAGCGCTGGTTGGTCGAGGCGACGGCCAGCACCATCAGCGAGGCCAGGGCCAGCAGCAGGAAAGCGCCGACGGAGAATTCGAGTCTGGGACCGCGGATGGCCATGTGGATTACCTGATCAGTCGTGGTGGCCGCGCGCCGATGCGCGCCGCCGATGGAGGGGTTAGGTGAACAACATTGCCGACAGCACGAAGTTGAACATCAGCACCAGCAGCGAGGCGTTTACCACCGCACGGGTGGTGGCGACGGAGGTGCCTTCGATGGTCGGTTCGGCGTGGAAACCGACATAGGCGGCCACCAGGGCCGCGGTGCCACCGAAGATCGCCGACTTCAGCATCGCCACGCCGAAGTCGTCCCAGAAGTCCACGCTGCCACGCAGTGCCGACCAGAACACGCCGTTGTCCAGGCCCAGCACGTGCACGGCTTCGAAGTAGCTGGCACTGATTGCCAGCGAACAGAAGATGCCGGTCAGCAGCGGCACGGTCAGTACCGCCGCCCAGAAGCGCGGTGCCACGGCCTTGGCCACCGGGTCGATGGCCATCAGCTCCAGCGCCTTGATCTGGTCGGTGGCGCGCATCAGGCCCAGCTCGGCGGCGATCGAACTGCCGGCGCGGCCGATGAACAACAACGCGGTCAGCACCGGTGCCAGTTCGCGGTACAGCGACAGGCCGAGCAGGGTGGACAACGCGTCGGCCGCACCGAAGGTGGTCAGCGTACGGTAGCCCTGCAGGGTCAGCACCAGGCCGACGAAGGCGCCGCCGACGGCGATGATCGGCAGCGAGCGCGCACCGATCTTGTAGATCTCTCGGGT
>CBFGOU010000820.1:0-2374 GCA_965650445.1 uncultured Oxalobacteraceae bacterium
CCCTTGGCCGGAGTCGAAGGTGAGCAGCTTCTCCTCGACCAGTGCTGTCAGGAACTGGATGGCGAAGAAGGGATTGCCGCCAGTCTTTTCCAATACTAGTTGCACCAGCGGCATGGCCTGTGCAGGCGGGCAATGCAGCGACTCGGCTACGAGCCGCCCGACATCGCCCGGCGTCAGGGGGACAAGGACGATCTCATGCACGGCGCTGCCCGCCTGGCGGATCGCCTCCAAGCGGCGCATCAGCGGGTGGGTCGCCTCCACCTCGTTGTCGCGATAAGCGCCGACCAGCAACAGGTAACGCACGTCCGGGTGGGTCGCCAGATCTGCGAGCAGATCGAGCGTTGCCGCGTCCAGCCACTGCAGGTCGTCGAGGAACAGTACCAGCGGGTGCGCTTGCCTGGCGAACACGCCGAGGAAGCGCCGGAACACCAGTTGGAAGCGGCGTTGCCCCTCCTGCGGCGGCAGGTCTGGCACGGGCGGCTGTGGGCCGAGAATCAGCTCGAGTTGGGGGATCAGATTGACCATGAGCTGGCCGTTGGGACCCAGCGCCTCACGAATGGCGTCCCGCCATTGCCCGATTCGGGCGTCGCTCTCACCCAGGATCTGACACACCAGGCTGTCAAAAGCCTGGGCCAGGGTGACATAGGGAATATCGCGCTTGTATTGATCGAACTTGCCGGCGATGAAAAAGCCGCGCTTTTCGACGATCTGCTGTTGCAACGCATTGACCAGCGCGGATTTCCCGATCCCGGAATAGCCGGACACCGTGACCAGCACTGGTGTACCCGTCGTGGCTGCCGTCTCGAACGCGGCCAGCAGCGTCGCTTTTTCCTGCTCGCGTCCATAGAGCTTATGCGAGATCAGGAGGCGGTCTGGAATATCTCGCGTGCCGAGTGCGAATGGCTCGACCTGTTGGCATGCCTGCCATTGAATCCGGCAACGCTCCAGATCGGCCAAGAGACCGCCGGCACTCTGATACCGGTCCTCCGGCGCCTTGGCCAGCAGTTTCAGCACAAGATCCGACACCGGTTGCGGAATCTCCGGCATCAGGTCCGACACGGCGGGCGGCGTCCGGGCGATGTGGCAATGCACCCATTCCGGTGGATCGTCCGCCTGAAAAGGCAACTGCCCGGTCAACAGGCGATACAAAATGATCCCCAGCGAATAGAAATCCGTCCGGTAATCGGCTTGGCGGTTCATCCGGCCAGTCTGCTCGGGCGAGAGATAGGCCCAGTCGCCCGCGGCGGCCGGGCGCGCGGAAGCGCCTGTCGCGCGCTCGCGCGAGGTGGCCCGGCTCAGATCCGCCAGCCGCACCTGCCCACCATCGCGCGCGAGCAGAATGTTTGCGGGGCGCAGATCGTGATGGATAATGCCGGCCGCATGCAGGGCGGCCAAGGCGCGGGCCAACTGGCTGGCAATGTGCAGGGCGGCCGGCAGAGCCACGCGTCGCTGGCGTGCCAGAACGGTCTCCAGACACGCGCTGGCGAAGTGCTCCAGGACCAGGACCAGGCTCCCCCCTTCATCGTGCAGGGCAATCGGTCTGATGATCTCGGGAACATTCAGGAATTGCAGCAACGCATATTCGTGTCTGAGGCGCATGCCCTCAGCTGCACCGATGTTGTCGCGATCGGGGAGTTTCAGGAGGACGGCGGTGCCGTCATGTACATGACGGGCGCGATAGAACTCGCCACCAGCAGTCGCGCAAATCCGCTCGACGAGTTGATAACTACCAATATTATTCATTGGACTTCCATGCCTGGAAGGAGACGTGTCGCTGGTCGAAGCAATTTTCTTCGTGTCTTTCCAGACCCCGCACCATCACGTAGCTAAGGAGTTGCGCAGAAATAAGTTGGTGAACTTTGAGATCAGTTTCAGTCTTGACCGCTTTAAAAATTCACGAACTTATTTCTGCGCGACTCCTAAGTACCCACTTCGGATCGAAACCCCTACCACTGTCCAGATTTCTACAACATGCCTAGACTGGTCACTATATCACCATGGCCAATGCACAGTGCCCCCCACGAAATCTTCTTGACTCGATAGGGTCGGGAGAGAAGCATCTTCTTTGGACTTGGGAAAGAGAAAAATTGCATGCAGCGTGTTGATGTTGTTTAGCGGAAAATCCGTCACGGGCATCCATTCTGGCTCCACGTACCAAGGGCGCCATGCACGACTGGCGGAACAGGACCGCACCACCGATAATGGATAGGTCGTCGTGCCGGGCGCGCAACGCCAGAAAGACGTCGCGGTGAGCGAACCCGTTCCGCCGGGCATTGACACCGGCACGCCAGCGCATTACGACGATCCATTCTCCAGTGTGCGAACATCTTTCGCCAACGACATCACAATATGGGCCTGCGATGCCCGATCGGAA
>CBFGOU010000821.1:0-2373 GCA_965650445.1 uncultured Oxalobacteraceae bacterium
GGAACCGGTGCGGCGCAGCCCAGCAGGTGCGGGCGCAGCGCCTGCCATACCGCGACGATGGCCCGGCGCGCGGTTTCGCTATCGTCGCACAGATAGCGCGCCACGAACACCGACTTGACCTGGCTGAGCGCCAGGTGCGGGTCGGCCGCGCGCATGGCCGCCTGCAGCGCGGGCGGCACCGGCTTGCCCACGCCGATCAGGGTCGCGCACACGCTGGCGCCGTCCAGGCCCAGCGGGCTGCCCATCATGGCGCCGCCGGCCGTGATGCGGCCCTGCTCCCACCAGATCAACTTGCCGCCGCGGCGGATGCGCAGACGCTGGCCGATGCTGCCGTTCTCAAAACGTTCGCCGGAGGCGCGCCGGCCCAGGCAGACGATGTCGCAGCCGATGAAACTGGCATCAGGCGCGAGGTCGATATCCTGGTCGAGTTCGACCTGCGCGCCGTTGAAGAAAATGCTCTCCTGCGGCATCCATTCGATGGCCGCGCCGGCGCCGGCCGACAGCAGCAGGCGCTGGCGCGACACCCGTCCGTTGGCACGGTACCACTTGGTCGCGCCGGGCGCGGTCAGAAAGGCGTGCGCCGCGTCGCCGGCCGCGGCATCGACGCACAGTTCATCGCCGCCGACCACGCCGCCGGGCGGATGCACCACGATGGCATGGCAGATGCGCGCGCCTTCCGGGTACAGCGGCTTTTGCACCCGCAGCGGTCCGCTATGGGCGCGTTCGGTCAGCCGGGTGGTGCCGGCATCGTCGGTAAAGCGCAGGCGCAGGCTGGCCTGCCAGGCGGCAGTGGGAACGCGGTGCGAGCGTGGGCAATCGGGCATGCCTGACAAGTTAGCATGATATGTGCCAGTATGCAGCACCTGATTGGCGCATGCCGCGCACAAACGAAGGGCGCGGGCGCACCATTATCGCCGCCATGCACCGCCAGGGTGCGCGCAATCAGAACGTCAGGCCGGCCGTGACGGTCATGTAATCGCGGTCCGCCTGGTGGTTGTAGGTGCCGCCCCATACCGGCACGTAGGCCAGTTCGGCAAAGTAGCGCTCGCGGTAGCGCAGTTGCAGGCCGAGGTTCAGGCTGCGCCGGCCCTGGTTGATCAGGAAGTCGTACGCCCAGCCTTTGACGTCGTGCGTGAAGACGGCGCTGGCGCTCACACCGAGCCGCGGCAAGACGTCGCGCCAGCGCGCCTCCAGCCGCAGGCGGTAGGCCAGCGCGGTCGGCGTGACGTACCCGTCGAGGCTGCACTGGCGCGCCGCGGCGGCGGGACTGGCATTGCACACGCCGGCGATCGGCCCCGGCCCGTAGACATCGGCGCGGCCATACCGGCGCACGGCCGGATCGGGCAGCCCCGCCACGTGCTTGAGCACCAGTTCCGCGCCGCCGCTGACCGTGCTGCCCGCGACCAGGCCGAACTCCTTGTGCAGCGCCATCTGCAGTTGCATGGTCCGGAAGCGGTCGTAGCCGTGAAACAGCCCGCCCAGCGGCACCGCACTGGCGTCGGCGCGCAGCAGCGCCGCCGAGGCGGGGCTCAGGAACGGCGTCAGCACGTCCGATGGCGGCAACTGCACCGGCTGGTTGGGGCGGTAGGCCAGCTCGCCCGACCAGGTCAGCGAGCCGGCCCGGTGCACGGCGCTCACCGCATACAGATCGATCCCGCGCGGATACTCCCCGAAGTAGGCCAGATTGAGACCGTCCGGGTCGCCCGGGATCACGCCGGGGCCAGCCCGGCCGGCCTTGCGCAGGCCGGGTATCGGCACGGCCGAGTGATAGCGCGCGCGGTACAGCCCCACTTCGGTACCCGGAGCGCTGGACTTCCATACCACCCCCAGGCCGAACTGGGCGCCGTCGACCGCAACCGGACTGTCGATGCGCTTGATGTAGGCACCGTTGCGCAGGCGCACCCGGTCGTTGGCCGCAGCGCTGCCCACGTAGGCCCGAGTGCAGCCGTCGGCCAGGTAATCGGTGGGGGCCCAGAAAGTGCCGCACATGTCCAGCGTCGATGGCTGAAAGCCGGTCTGGTAATAGCCTTCCAGGGCCAGCCCCGTCTTGCCGGCTTCCAGCCGCGCGAACAGCATCGGCTGCGGCACCCGGAATTCCGCCGCCACCGCGCCCGGACGGTGCAGCGCGGGCAAGTCCAGCGGATTGAGCACGGCCAGGCCACCGCCGACGCTGGAACGTTCGCCCCAGCTGAGCGTCTGGCGGCCGGCGCGCACGAACAGCCGCGCATCGCCCAGTGCCAGCGTGTCCTGCACATAGGCGTCGGCCAGGGCGATGCCGGAAAAGCGCCCCAGCCGGCCCGCGCCGGCATCGCTCAGCGGCGTGTCGGGCGTGTAGCCGTTCGGGTTGTTGCCCCATGGGCGCCGGTCGTCGCG
>CBFGOU010000822.1:0-2368 GCA_965650445.1 uncultured Oxalobacteraceae bacterium
GCGCGTTCACCGTCTTGTGGATCCGCACGCCGCCGGCCGCGACTTCCCGCACCGCCACGCTGGCCTCCTCGCGCAGCGCCGGCACCACCACGACCTCGTCGCCACCTGCTTCCCGCGGGTTCGGCTTCATGGAAAATCTGCTCCTTCGATGGCTGCCACAAGTGCAAAACAGACTACAGCAAACCCACGCCACCCCGCACACCATTGACCGGCATCAAGTTTGCAATTCGCCCCCGTACGAAGCTGATAGCGCCAGGACAAACCGCCGCTCAATTTCACCCACACGACCGTTGGAGAACGTCATGCTGCCAGTCCACCCTGCCGCCTCGCCGGCCCATCAAATCGCCAATCCGGCCCAGCAGGCGCCGCGCATCCTGGCGGCCAACCAGCGCGATATCGAGGCGCCGAGCGCGTTTGACCGCATGCTGCATGCGAGCATCGCGCGCTTCACCCAGGGCGTATCGCCGACCAGCCTGGCGCTGGCCTGGGCCGACTGGTCCATGCACCTGGCCAGCTCGCCCGCCAAATGGCAGCGCCTGCTGTACAAAGCCTGGAACAAAGACCTGCGCTGGCTGGACTACGCCACCCGCGCCGCCTTGGGCGCGCCCGAACAGCTGTGCATCGAACCGCTGCCGCAGGACCGGCGCTTCCGCGATCCGCACTGGCGCCAGTGGCCCTACAACCTGCTGCAGCAAGCCTTCCTGCTCAACCAGCAATGGTGGCACAACGCCACCACCGGCATCGACGGCGTCAGTGAACATCACCAGGACGTGGTGGCCTTCGTCGCGCGCCAGCTGCTCGATCTCGTCTCGCCGGTCAATTTCATCGCGACCAATCCGGAAGTGACGGAAGCGGCCTGGCGCGAAGGCGGTGCCAACTTCGTGCGCGGCGCGGGCAACCTGGCCGAGGACACCCGGCGCCTGCTCCAGGGCGAGCCGCCGCCCGGCGCCGAGCACTTCCGCCCCGGCATCGAGGTCGCCGCCACTGCCGGCCAGGTGGTGCTGCGCAACCACCTGATGGAATTGATCCAGTACGCCCCCAGCACGGCCACCGTGCATGCCGAACCCATCCTGATCATTCCCGCCTGGATCATGAAGTACTACATTCTCGACCTGTCGCCGCACAACTCGCTGGTGCGCCATCTGGTCGATCAAGGGCATACCGTGTTCATCGTGTCCTGGCATAACCCCGACGCACGCGACCGCGACCTCGGCATGGACGACTACCTGCGCGACGGCGTCAACGCCGCCATCGACACGGTCCACGCACTGGTGCCCGGCCAGCGCATCAACGCCGCCGGCTACTGCCTGGGCGGCACGCTGCTGGCCATCGCCGCGGCCGCGCGCGCCTGCGACGAATCCGACCCGCTCAATTCCATGACCTTGCTGGCCGCGCAGACCGACTTCAGCGAAGCGGGCGAACTGATGCTGTTCATCGATGAAAGCCAGATCGCCTGGCTGGAAGACCTGATGTGGCAGCAAGGCTTTCTCGACAACCGCCAGATGGCCGGCGCGTTTCGCCTGCTGCGTTCGAACGACCTGGTGTGGTCGGTGGCGGTCAACCAGTATCTGCTGGGCCAGAGCGCGCCCATGAACGATTTAATGGCATGGAATTCCGACACCACGCGCATGCCCGCGCGCATGCACAGTGAATATCTGCGCAGGCTGTTTCTGAACAATGATTTATTTTCCGGCCGCTACAAGGTCGACGACAAGCCGGTGGCGCTGTCGGACATCCGGGTGCCGCTGTTTGCGGTGGCCACCATGACCGACCACGTCTCGCCATGGCGCTCGGTCCACAAGATCCATCTGCTCTCGTCCTGCGACATCGACTTCGTGCTCACCACCGGTGGGCACAATGCCGGCATCGTCAGCGAGCCGGGCCACCGGGGGCGCAGCTACTACCACGCGCATCGGCCCAAGGGCGACTGCTATCTCGATCCGGACCGCTGGGTGGAAACGGCCGGTCAGCACGACGGTTCCTGGTGGCCCGAATGGCAGAGCTGGCTGGAACGGATCTCGTCGGGCGCGCGGGTGCCGGCCCGCAAAGTGCCGCCCGGCCTGGGTCCGGCGCCCGGCCACTATGTGCTGGAGCGCTGACGTGAACGGCTCAGCGCCTCTTCAACAGCGAACCGAGCACGCCGCGTATGAGCTCGCGCCCCACCTGCGAACCGATGCTGCGCGCGGCCGACTTGACCATCGCCTGCATGGGCGTGTCGCGCTTGCCGGTGGCGCCGAACAGGCCGCCCAGCATGCCGCCCAGCGAGGTCCCGTCGGCCGGCTGGGCCGCTCCGGTACGCGGCGCGGGGCCGCGCGGGCGCGTCACTGGCGCGGGCGCGGCGGTGGCCACGCGCGCCGTCACCACTTCA
>CBFGOU010000823.1:0-2367 GCA_965650445.1 uncultured Oxalobacteraceae bacterium
TCCGACGGGGTCGACCTCGTCGGCGACGTCTACCTGCCGGCCGACGGCAAGGCGGTGGTCCTGCCCAAGCCCGCCATCGCTTCTGTTTCCTGAAGGCTTAAACGAAGCTGAAGCGCGGGCTTGCAGGGCCGTGGGTGGCGCCACAAGGCGGCAGATTTGGCTTACCATAACGCCAATTTCTACCACCCTGAGTGCCATGACTATGACCTTTCCTGCAGCAAGCAAATTCCTTTCGGTAATGCTCGTCGCCAGCGCGAGCATCGTGTTCACCGCTCCGGCCGCCATGGCCGCGCCCGTGGCCACACCCGTCGTCACCGGCCTGCCCGATTTCACCGACCTGATCGACAAGGTCGGCCCCGCGGTCGTCAATATCCGGACCACGGAAAAGATCCGTATGCGCAATGCGCCGAACGACGAGGAATTACAGGAATTCTTCCGCCGCTTCTTCGGCGGCCCCGTGCCGCGCAACTCCAACCCCATGCCGCGCGGGCGCAGCGCTCCGCAAGCGGAGGAACAAATCCAGCGCGGCGTCGGTTCTGGCTTCATTACCTCGGCCGACGGCTATATCCTGACCAATGCCCACGTGGTCGAAGGCGCCGACGAGGTCTGGGTCACCCTGACCGACCGCCGCGAATTCAAGGCCAAGGTGCTGGGCAGCGACAAGCGCTCCGACGTGGCCGTGCTCAAGGTCGAGGCCAGCAATCTGCCCTGGCTGCGCATCGGCGACTCCACCAGGATCCGCGCGGGCGAATGGGTGATCGCGATCGGCTCGCCGTTCAACCTCGACAGCACCGTCACCGCCGGCATCATCTCGGCCAAGTCGCGCGATACCGGCGACTATCTGCCGCTGATCCAGAGCGACGTGGCGGTCAATCCCGGCAATTCGGGCGGTCCGCTGATCAATATGCGCGGCGAGGTTATCGGCATCAATTCCCAGATCGCCACCTTGTCCGGCGGCTACAACGGGATTTCCTTTGCCGTGCCGATCGACGAAGGCATGCGCGTCGCCGAGCAGCTCAAGAAGAGCGGTCGAGTCACGCGCGGCCGCATGGGCGTGGAGATTGGCGAGGTCAGCAAGGAAGTGGCCGAATCGCTGGGCCTGGGGACCAAGCGCGGGGTGGAAGTGGCGCGGGTTGAACCGGGCGGCCCGGCGGAAAAGGGCGGCATCAAGGTCGGTGACATCATCCTCAAGTTCAACGGCCAGGCCATCGAGCGCAGCACCGACCTGCCGCGCCTGGTCGGATCCAGCGCCATCGGCAGCCGTGCCGTCGTCACCGTCTGGCGCAAAGGTCAGCAGCAGGATATCCCGGTCACCATCGTCGAACTCGACGAAGACAAGGCCGCTTCCACCAAGGTGCCGACCAGGAAGCCGGCGCCGGACCAGCAGCCCAACGCCATCGGCCTGCACGTGTCCGACCTCCCCGAGGCCCAGCGCAAGGCCTTGCAGGTCGACGGTGGGGTGGTGGTGGACGGCAGCGAAGGCGCGGCCGCCCGCAGTGGGCTGCGTCCGGGCGACATCATTCTCCAGATTAACAACCAGGATGTGCGCAACGCCAGCCAGTTCAATGCGCTGGTGAGCAAGCTCGATCCGAAGAGGAGCGTGGCGGTGCTGGTGCGGCGCGACGATGCCACCCAGTTCCTGGTGATCAAGCCGCGTTCTTAAAGGAAAGCATGCACACGCTCCACTTCACTCTGTACTCGCGCAGTTACTGCCACCTGTGCGAGGACATGCTGGCGGCCCTGCTGGCCCTGCAAACGGACCGGCTGCGCTTCCAGGTCGAGCTCGTCGATGTCGATGCCGACCCGGCCCTGGTGGAGCGTTTCGACGAACTGGTGCCGGTGCTGTTCGGCGATCCGGCCCAGGGTGAGCTTTGCCATTACCACCTTGATCCAGCGGCGGTGCGGCGCTACATCGGCGCCGCCCAGCTGCCGGTTTAACATCGCTTTTCTCCAAAAACAGTGCTTTTGCCTGTGCTGTGCCGCATAAACCGGGCTTTCTACCCTGAAATCCGGTAAAATGCGACGGTCGGAAAAGCATCACTCCATCGCAACTTAGCTAGAGGCACACCCGCTGAACAAGGCGCTCGCTGGGGATAACCATGCCCCGCTCGGAGCGCTTTTTTCATATGAGCGGCGCGATGTTCCCTTTTTCCTGTTTTGGCTCGGCATACTGAACGCATCAATGAACAACATACGTAACTTTTCCATCATCGCCCACATCGATCACGGCAAATCGACCCTGGCCGACCGCATCATTCAAATTTGCGGCGGCCTGTCGGACCGCGACATGGAAGCGCAAGTGCTCGATTCGATGGACCTGGAACGCGAGCGCGGCATCACCATCAAGGCCCAGACCGCGGCCCTGCA
>CBFGOU010000824.1:0-2366 GCA_965650445.1 uncultured Oxalobacteraceae bacterium
AAGGCGTCCAGTTCGGCCGCGCTGCGTCCCGGCTCATACACCCCGGTCAGCTTGTCGAGTTCCTGCGCTTCCTCGGGCAGGCCGGTGTGGATCACCAGCTGGCCCAGCGCGTGCATCATGCCGATGGTGAAGGCCAGTTCGGTACTGTCGGCCGCCTCCCTGGCCAGCCACTTGGCCGCGACCGCCGTATTCAGGCTGTAGCGCCAGAAGCGCTTCAGGTCCAGCCCGGGCACGGCCTTGAAGCCGCTCACCAGGCCGGAGCTGATGACCAGCGTGCGCACCGTCACGAAGCCGAGCATGCGGATGGCGTCGTCGATGTTACCGATGGTGCGCGAGACGTGGTAGTAGGCCGAATTGGCCAGGCGCAGCAGCTTGGCCGACAGCACCGGATCGGTGGACAGCTTGCGGGCAATCTCGTCGACCGACACGTTGGGATACAGGAAGCTGCTGATCAGCTCGTCGACCACTTTCGGTGCGGTCGGCAGGCAATTGGGATTGTGCAGCAGTGCGTCGATGTCCATCGTGTCTCCTTCGCCTCTCGGTGGGCGATTTGACTATAGTACGATTCGGCCGCACACGCCACACTCTCGTTGCTGCGGAACACGCCTTGTATCTTGCAGACTATCGGCCCCGGCTGCAGTTCGTCGCAAGCGCACTGGCGCGGGCGCGCGCGCCGGGCTAAAGTGTAGTCTGGACAACTTTTCCTGAAAATTCACGTTATGCGACTCTCTCCCACCGTGCTGGCGCTGGCAGCCGCTCTGACCCTGGCCGGCGCGCCGGCGCTGGCCGAAGCGCCGTACTCGTTCGCCGCCACGCCGGGCAAGCTGCCCAAGGATGTCGTGCCGCTGCAATACGCCGCCCATCTGGTGCCGGACATGGCCGCCAACACCTTCCTCGGTTCGGAGACGGTCGAGATCGACGTGCTCAAGGCGACCTCGCTGATCATGCTCAACGCCGACGGCATCGGCATCGACGCCGCCACCTTGTCGGGGCGCGTCATCGGCGACCTGACGCTGACGCCGCTCATCGACCAGGCCCGGCAGACCGTCAGTTTCCGGCTGGCGCGGCCGCTCGCGCCGGGGCGCTACCAGCTGGCGCTCAAATTCCACGGCAAGATCAACCGCGAGGCGCGCGGCCTGTTTTACATGAACTACAAGGCCGGCGGCGCCGAGCGCAGGATGCTCGCGACCCAGATGGAGCCGACCGACGCGCGCCGCATGCTGCCGCTGTGGGACGAGCCGGCCTTCCGCGCCACCTACAAGCTGACGGTCGACCTGCCGGCCGGCGTCAAGGCCTATTCGAATACGCCGGTCGAGCGCCAGGAAGCGCTCGACGGCGGCCTGCAGCGCATCGCCTTCGGCGTCACGCCTAAAATGCCGAGCTACCTGGTGGTGCTGGTGGCGGGCGAACTGGAACGCGTCAGCGCCAGGCAGGACGGCGTCGACATCGGCATCGTCACCACCGCCGGCAAGATCGCCAGCGCGGACTATTCGCTCAACTCCAGCAAGGACTTGCTGCGCTACTACAACAACTACTTCGGCATCCCGTACCCGCTGGCCAAGCTCGATCAGATCGCGGTGCCGGGCGGCTTCAACGGCGCCATGGAAAACTGGGGCGCCATCGTCTACAACGAAGCGGTGCTGCTGGTCGATCCCAAGACCAGCCCGGAGAAGACCCGCCAGGATTCCTTCGCCGTCAATGCGCACGAAATGGCGCACCAGTGGTTCGGCAATCTGGTGACCATGGCGTGGTGGGACAACCTCTGGCTCAACGAAGGCTTCGCCTCGTGGATGGGCACCAAGGCGACCGAGCACTTCCACCCCGAATGGCAGCCGCAGCTCGACAGCCTGGCCGACCGCGAACCGGTGATGAACCTGGACGCGCGCAAGACCACCCATCCGATCCAGACCCCGGTCAGCACCGAAGCGCAGGCCGCCAACGCCTTCGACGGCATCACCTACATCAAGGGCCAGGCCTTCCTGCGCATGCTCGAAGCCTATCTCGGCGAAGACGCCTTCCGCAAAGGCATGCGCGCCTACATGGCGCGCCACAAATATTCCAACACCACCAGCGCCGACCTGTGGCTGGCGCTGGAACAGGCCTCCGGCAAGCCGGTCGCCAGGCTGGCGTCCGACTGGACCACCCAGCCCGGCTTCCCGCTGGTGAAGGTCGAGCAGGTCTGCGAAGGCGGCAAGCGCAAGGTCACGCTCAGCCAGGAACAGTTCCGCCTGGATGAACCGGCCCTCGACAAGCGCCTGTGGCACGTGCCGGTCCAGCTGGGCAAGGCGGGCGCCAAGGCGCAGACCGTGATGCTGGCCGAGCAGTCCGCCAAATTCACGCTGCCCGGCTGCGACGGCACCCTGGTG
>CBFGOU010000825.1:0-2365 GCA_965650445.1 uncultured Oxalobacteraceae bacterium
ACACCAGGGTCGGCGTGGCAGGAGTGCTCGAGCCGGAGGCGCCGGAACTGCCGCCGCCGCATGCGCTCAGCAGCGCCAGCCACGCGAGCAGCACGAACAGGAAGAAGGGATGGTGACGATTTTTCATGAGGATTGTCCAGACAAAGGAGGCATCGTCACAGTCTAGCGACAATCTCCCTTCCCCGATCGACCGAACAGAACGGTGTTTCGGCCGCTGTTGCAAAACAGCGGCCCCGCCTTACTTGCGGCCGCCCCGGCCTTTGGCGGCAGGCGCTGCCTTCGGCTTGGTTTTGATGGTCGACAGGATCGATGGCCGCACCGTCGATTCGGGGGCAATGAACGGCGTCGGCGCAGTCGGGCGGGCGCCCTTGGCGCGCGGCGCGGCGATGTACTTGTCGGGCGTGACCACCGGGCCGAAAGCCTGGCGCTTGCGTTCGCCCGCGCCCTGGCTGCCTTCTTCGGATGGATGCCAGGCGGGAATCAGATGCCGTTCGCCATTGCCGATCAGGTCGCCACGGCCCATGCGGGTGAGCGTTTCGCGCAGGATCGGCCAGTTGGCCGGGTCCTGATAGCGCAGGAAGGCCTTGTGCGAACGCCTTACCTTGCCGCTGCGCGCGGTTTCGACCACTTCCGAATCGGCCGTTACCTTGCGCAGGGGATTCTTGCGCGAATGGTACATGGTGGTGGCCATGGCCATCGGGGTGGGCATGAAGGTTTGCACCTGGTCGAGCTTGAAGTTGTTCTTCTTGAGCCACAGCGCCAGGTTGAGCATGTCTTCGTCGGTGGTGCCGGGGTGGGCCGCGATGAAGTATGGAATCAGGTACTGCTTCTTGCCGGCTTCCAGCGAGAAACGGTCGAACATTTCCTTGAATTCGTCATAGGCGCCGATACCCGGCTTCATCATCTTGGACAGGGTGTTTTCTTCGGTGTGCTCGGGCGCAATCTTGAGCAGGCCGCCCACGTGGTGGGTCACCAGTTCCTTGACGTATTCCGGCGAACGCACGGCCAGGTCGTAGCGCAGCCCGGAGCTGATCAGCACCTTCTTGACGCCGGGAAGGGCGCGCGCCTTGCGGTAGAGCGAGATCAGCTTGCTGTGGTCGGTCCCGAGATTGACGCAAATGGTCGGGTACACACAGGACAGGCGGCGGCACGATTCCTCGATCTTTTTTTCCTTGCACGCCAGCCGGTACATATTGGCGGTCGGGCCGCCCAGGTCGGAAATGGTGCCGGTGAAACCCTTGGTCTTGTCACGGATCGCTTCGATCTCGCGCAGGATCGACGGCTCGCTGCGGCTCTGGATGATGCGTCCCTCGTGCTCGGTGATCGAGCAAAAGGTGCAGCCGCCAAAGCAGCCGCGCATGATGTTGACCGAGAAACGGATCATTTCCCACGCGGGAATGCGCGCCTTGCCGTAGCTCGGATGCGGGGCGCGCGCGTAATTCATGTCGAACACGCCATCCATTTCATCCATGGCCAGCGGCAGCGGCGGCGGATTGAGCCAGACGTCGCGCTCGCCGTGCGCCTGCACCAGCGCGCGCGCATTGCCGGGATTGCTCTCCAGATGGAACACGCGCGAGGCGTGCGCGTACATGACCGGGTCGTCCTTGACCACGTCGTAGGCCGGCAGGCGCACCACGGTCTTGTCGTGCTGTTCCTTGGCCAGGGCCTGGCGCTCTTCGCGCGTCATGATGCGGATCGGCTTGATCACGTCCGGCGCGGTGGCGGCATTGTCGGTCGCGCACGCCTTCTTGTCTTCCTGGGCCATCGCGTACGGGTCCGGATGGGCATCCACCTTGCCGGGCACATCGACCCGGGTGGAGTTGGCCACCGACCAGTCCGCAGCCGGCAGCCAGCCGGACGGCACCATGAAGGCGGTGCCGCGCAGGTCGCGGATATCCTTGATGTTTTCGCCCGCGGCCAGGCGGCGGGTCAGGTCGACCAGGGCGCGTTCGGCGTTACCGAACAGCAGCATGTCGGCCTTTGAATCGGGCAGCACCGAGCGGCGCACCTTGTCGGACCAATAATCGTAGTGGGCGATGCGGCGCAGCGACGCTTCGATGCTGCCGATGATCACCGGCACATCGGGGTAGGCTTCGCGCGCGCGCTGGGCGTACACGGTGACGGTGCGGTCGGGGCGCTTGTTCGGCTCGCCGTTGGGGGTATAGGCGTCGTCGGAGCGGATCTTGCGGTCGGCCGTGTAGCGGTTGACCATCGAATCCATATTACCGGCGGTGACGCCGAAATACAGGTTGGGCTTGCCGAGCGCGCGGAAGGCGTCGGCCGAGTGCCAGTCGGGCTGGGCGATGATGCCAACGCGGAAACCTTGCGCTTCCAGCAGCCGGCCCACCAGCGCCATGCCGAAGCT
>CBFGOU010000826.1:0-2364 GCA_965650445.1 uncultured Oxalobacteraceae bacterium
CCATCCACCTCAGCCTGGCCACCGAAGCCGGCACGGCGCTGTTGAGCGTGCGCGACCAGGGCGCCGGCATCGATGCCGAGCTGCTGCCGCACGTGTTCGATTTATTCATTCAGGGAAAGCGCACGCTCGACCGCGCCGAGGGCGGGCTGGGATTGGGCTTGCCGCTGGTGCGCAAGCTGGTGGAGCTGCACGGCGGCAGCGTCAGCGCGGCCAGCGCGGGCGAAGGCAAAGGCAGCCAGTTCACAGTGCGCCTGCCGCTCGATGTCGAAACCATGCCGGGCCAGGCCGAGCCGCCCACCGCCCCGGCCCCGGCCCGTCCCCTGCGCCTGCTGGTGGTGGACGACAACGTCGACGCCGCCGACAGCCTGGCCATGCTGCTCGACGTGGATGGCCACCAAGCCGTGGTGGCCTACTCCGGACGGGCCGCGCTGGCGCTGGCAACGGCCGACCGTTTCGACGCCATGCTGCTCGACATCGGCATGCCCGAGATGGATGGCTACCAGCTGGCGCGCGCGCTGCGCACCGCCGGGGTGGCGGCCGCCCTGGTGGCGGTGACCGGGTATGGCCAGGACCAGGACAGGGCGCGGGTGCGCGAAGCCGGATTCGGCGCCCATCTGGTCAAGCCGATCGACCGCGACGCGCTCACGCGCGTGCTCGATCAGTTGCAGCGCGCTTAGTCGTCCCCCGCATTCGCAAGGCGGCATAACGTCCAGCCAACACCGTTGGCCAGATTTTTGCTGTCCAGTTGGCATGCGCTCCGCCACCCACCCCGACACCGAACCGATCCAGCGTATCGTCAAGATCCGGCGCGATTACAACACCTGGGTGGCCAACGAGACCATGGAAGACTACGCGCTGCGCTTCACCCCGCGCGCCTCGCGCAAATGGTCGATTTTCCGCGTCTCCAACACCGCCTTCGGCGCGATTTCCTTCCTGGTGCTGGAAGCCATCGGCGGCACCATCGCCGTCAACTACGGCTTCATCAACGCCTTCTGGGCCATCCTCGCGGTCGGCCTGATCATTTTTCTGACCGGTTTGCCGATCAGCTACTATGCCGCCACCTACGGCGTGGACATGGACCTGCTCACCCGCGGCGCCGGCTTCGGCTACATCGGCTCGACCATGTCGTCCTTTGTCTACGCCTCGTTCACCTTCATCCTGTTCGCCCTGGAAGCGGCCATCATGGCCTACGCGCTGGAACTGTACCTGGGCCTGCCGCTCTACCTGGGCTACCTGGTCAGCGCGCTGGTGGTCATTCCGCTGGTGACCCACGGCGTCAAGCTGATCAGCTGGATCCAGATGATCAGCCAGCCCCTGTGGCTGGCCTTCCTGGCCCTGCCCTTCGTGGCCATCATCGACAAGCGCCCGGAACTGGTGAGCGAGCTGCTTCACTACGGCGGCGAATCGGGCCAGCACGGCGCCTTCGACGTGCGCATGTTCGGTGCCGCCACGGCGGTGGGAGTGGCCTTGATCACCCAGATCGGCGAACAGGTCGATTTCCTGCGCTTCATGCCGGAGAAAACCGCGCAGAACCGCTTCCGCTGGCATCTGGGCGTGCTGATGGCCGGCCCCGGCTGGATTCTACTGGGCATCCTCAAAATGCTGGGCGGCACCCTGCTGGCCTACCTGGCGCTGCGCTCGGGCGTGTCGGCCCTGCAGGCGGTCAATCCCAACCAGATGTACCTGGCCGGTTTCTCCCAAGTGTTTGCCAATCCCACGGTGGCGGTGCTGGTCACGGCCGGCTTCGTGATCGTCTCCCAGGTCAAGATCAACATGACCAATGCCTACGCCGGCTCGCTGGCGTGGTCCAACTTTTTCGCGCGCCTGACCCACAGCCATCCGGGCCGGGTGGTGTGGGCCGTGTTCAACGCGCTCATCGCCGTGCTGCTGATGGAACTGGACGTGTTCCAGGCGCTCGACAAGGTGCTGGGACTGTATTCGAACGTGGCGATCGCCTGGATCACGGCGGTGGTGGCCGACCTGGTGATCAACAAGCCGCTCGGGCTGAGCCCGAAAGGGATCGAATTTCGCCGCGCCTACCTGTACGACATCAACCCGGTCGGCGTGGGCGCCATGCTGCTGGCCTCGCTGCTGTCGATCAGCGCCTTCAGCGGCCTGTTCGGCCCCATGGCGCAAGCCTTCTCGGCCTTCATCGCGCTCGTCACGGCACTGGTGGCCGCGCCACTGATTGCACTGCTAACGGGCGGCAAGTACTATTTGGCGCGCACGCCGCACCAGATTGGTGCGGACAAACGCACCACAATATGCAGCGTGTGCGAGCGCGAGTACGAATCGGACGATATGGCCCATTGCCCGGCCTACGGCGGCAGCATCTGTTCGCTGTGCTGCTGCCTGGACGCGCGC
>CBFGOU010000827.1:0-2357 GCA_965650445.1 uncultured Oxalobacteraceae bacterium
GCGTATCGAAGCCGTGCTCGCGCGCCATGCCCTGCAGGGTGGCGCAAAATACCACATCGTCCTCGATCACCAGCAGCAGCGGCCTGGCCGGCGGCATGGACCCGGCCGCATCAAGCGGCGCCGCCAGCGGCAGGCTGCTCGGCATTGGCGCCCGCGCCGGCGCCTGGACGCGGTCGTGCTGCACCGGCAGATAGAAGTCGAAGGTGCAGCCCTCGCCCTCGCGGCTATGCACGCTCAGTTCCCCTCCCAGCAGGCGCGCAATTTCGCGGCTGATCGCCAGCCCCAGTCCGGTGCCGCCGTAGCGCCGCGCGGTGCCCGAATCGGCCTGCTGGAAGGCTTCGAAGATCAGGCGCTGCTTGTCCGGCGCGATACCGATCCCGCTGTCGCTCACGCTGAACAGCAGCACCCGGTCGGCGCGCTCGAGCTGCCCATGGTCGGCATGCCAGCCGGACGTCGCCACTCTGGCGCTGAGCACCACATAGCCCTTGCTGGTGAACTTGATGGCATTCGACAGCAGATTGGTCAGCAGCTGCTTGAGGCGCTGGCCGTCGGTCACGATGGTGGCCGGCAGCGATGGGGAAAACTCGATCGCAAAGCGCAGGCCGCGGGCTTCGGCCAGGTAGCGGAAAGACTTGTCGAGTTCGCCGGCCAGCTGGTCCAGCGGAAGATCTTCCATATCCAGCGCCGCGGTGCCCGATTCGATCTTGGACAGGTCGAGGATATCGTTGATGAGACGCAGCAGATCGCGCCCGGAGCCGTGCATCACGCGCACCATCTCCAGCTGCTTGTCCGACAGATTATGGTCGCGGTTCTGGCGCAGCTGCTCGGCCAGCAGCAGCAGGCTGTTGAGCGGCGTGCGCAATTCGTGCGACATATTGGCCAGAAACTCGGACTTGTACTTGGAGGTCAGCGCCAGCTGTTCGGCCTTGTCCTGCAGGCTGCTGCGCGCTTCCTCGATTTCGCGGTTCTTGCGCTCGACCTCGGCGTTCTGCTCGGCCAGCTGGTGCGCCTTGTGTTCCAGTTCCGCGTTCGATTTCTGCAGCTCGTTCTGCTGCGCCTGGAACTGGCCTTCGAGCTGCTGGGCCTGGTGGCGCAGCAGCATTTCGGTGCCGGACGCCGTTTCGATGGAATTGAACACGATGCCCAGCCCTTCGGCCAGCTGGTCGAGAAAGCTCAGGTGGATCGCCTGGAACGGCGCGAAGGTGGCGATCTCGATCACCGCCTTGACCTGGTCTTCGAACAGGATGGGCAGCACGACGATATTGCGCGGGCTGGCCTGGCCGAGGCCGGACACGATCTGCACGTAATCGTCCGGCAGGTGGGTGATCATCAGGCGCTTTTTCTCGAAGGCGGCCTGGCCCACCACGCCCTCGCCGATGCGCCACTCGTTCGACAGGTTCTTGCGCTCCTGGTAGCCGTAGCTGGCCATCAGTTTGAGGCGCTGCGGCGCCAGATGGCCCGGCCCGGCGGCCTGCAGCAGATACAGGACCGCGTGCTGCGAGTTGACCAGCGGCGCCAGTTCGGACAGCAGCATGCGCGCCACCGTGGCGATGTCGCGCTGGCCCTGCAGCGTGCGGGTCAGGCGCGCCAGATTGGTCTTGAGCCAGTCCTGCTCGGTATTGCGCTCGGTGGTTTCGCGCAGGTTGCGGATCATCTGGTTCAGGTTATCCTTCAGGTCGGCCACCTCGCCGCGCGCGGCCACCTGGATCGAGCGCATCAGGTCGCCCTTGGTCACGGCGGTGGCCACCTCGCCGATGGCGCGCACCTGGGTCGACAGGTTGGCGGCCAGCTCGTTGACGTTGTCGACCAGGTCCTTCCAGCTGCCCGAGGCGCCCGGCACCACCGCCTGCCCGCCCAGCCGGCCTTCGACGCCGACCTCGCGCGCCACCCGCGTGACCTGGTCGCTGAAGGTGGCCAGGGTATCGACCATGTCGTTGATGGTATCGGCCAGCGCCGCCACCTCGCCCTTGGCCGGCACCACCATTTTCTGCTTGAGGTTACCGACCGCGATGCCGGTCACCACCTTGCCCATGCCGCGCACCTGGTCGGTCAGGTTGTCGGCCATCAGGTTGACGCTGTCGGTCAGGTCTTTCCACACCCCGGAGACGCCCTGGACCTGGGCCTGGCCACCGAGCTTGCCCTCGGTGCCGACCTCGCGCGCCACCCGCGTGACCTCGCCGCCGAAGGCATTGAGCTGGTCGACCATGATGTTGATGGTGTTCTTCAGTTCGAGGATCTCGCCGCGCACGTCGACCGTGATCTTGCGCGACAGGTCGCCGTTGGCCACCGCCGTGGTGACGGTGGCGATATTGCGCACCTGCCCGGTCAGGTTGCTGGCCATGAGGTTGACGTTGTCG
>CBFGOU010000828.1:0-2354 GCA_965650445.1 uncultured Oxalobacteraceae bacterium
GGGTGCGGAAGCCTTGCGCACCGGTAGCACCAACGAGACCATCGTCGGCGTCGGCGTCGCCACTGCGGCGGCCCAGCCCGGCAACGCGGCCGTCGCCAGCGCCACCGTCTACGGACCGATGGTGGTCAAGGCCCAGACCGACGCGACCGCGGCTGGCACCGCCGCCGGCGCCGTCGCCGGCCAGAAAGCCGGCGCCGACTACGCCGCCGCCAACGGACCGAAACTGATCCCGCAGATGGCCACCGCCGGCGCCGAACTGGCCGCCCTGGTCAAGACCCAGATTGTCGGCAAGGGCGCCAACTACGTGGTCGTCAATAACCTGCCTGACCTGGGCAACGCGCCCGCCGCCAAAGCCAAGGATGCCGCCACCCAGCAACTGATTCTGGCCATGGTCGACGCCTTCAACACTGCGCTCAAGGCCGGGGTATCGAATGACGCCAAAATCATGTACGTCGACCTGTGGGCCATCAGCCACGACCAGATCATTAACCCGGCGCCCTACGGCCTGACCAATACCAGCACCCCGGCCTGCGGCGCCAACGCGCTCGGCACCAGCTCGCTGGTGTGCAACGCCACCAACCTCATTGCCGGCGACGTCAGCCACTACATGTTTGCCGACGACGTGCACCCGACGGCATACGAACATGCACTGATCGCGCGCTATGTGGCCGAACAGATGATCGTGCGCGGCTGGCTGTAAGCCGGCGCCACGACCAGCCACACACATCGATCAGCATCAAAGGAGACAAAATGAAAGTTTGTTTGAAAAGCGTAGCAGCACTGGCGGCGCTGGCCGCGTTGACGGCCAGCGGTGCGGCCTCGGCCCAATCGGCCCACCAGTGGGCCGTCAAGGCCGGCATCGGCGAAGTCACTCCCGACGTCAAGAGTGGCGACGTCAGCGCCCCGGCGCTGCCGCACACCAAGGCCGCCATCGGTTCCAGCACCAAGCCAGTGTTTTCCGCCATTTATGGCATCACGGACAACTGGTCGGCCGAACTGGCCATGGGGGTTCCGCTCAAGCACGACCTCTACGGTGACGGCGCGATCGCCGGAACGGGCAAGCTCGGCAGCGTCAAAGCCCTGCCGCCAACCGCTTTGCTGCAATATCGCGGCGGCACCCCTGCGTCGGTACTGCGGCCGTATGTCGGTATAGGCGCGACCTACGCTTATTTCGCGGACGAGACCGGTTCCGGGCAACTCACGGCGATCACCAACGCTGGGGGCGCGCCGGTCAGCTTCGATATCGACAACAAGCTGTGCCTGAGCGTGCAAGCCGGGTTGACGGTCAACATCAACGAGCGCTGGTTTGCCGACTTCACCATGATCAAGACGCGCATGCGCACGACGGTCAATTATTCGACCGGTCAGAAACAGGACATGCGCCTCGATCCCAAGCTCATCGCCATGACGATCGGTTATAAGTTTTAAGCGATCTCAACAACACTAAACCCGCTGCGGCGGGTTTTTTTTCGGTCGTGTCGCGTTGCAGCGCTTACTGGAAGGCTTGGATTCCCGTTTGCGCGCGGCCCAGGATCAAGGCGTGGATATCGTGCGTGCCTTCGTAGGTATTGACCACTTCCAGATTGACCATGTGGCGGATCACCCCGAATTCGTCGGAGATGCCGTTGCCGCCCAGCATGTCGCGGGCGGTGCGGGCAATATCGAGCGATTTGCCGCAGGAATTGCGCTTCAGCATCGACGTGATTTCCACCGCGGCCGTGCCTTCATCTTTCATGCGGCCCAGCCGCAGGCAGGCTTGCAAGCCCAGGGTAATTTCGGTTTGCATGTCGGCCAGTTTTTTCTGCACTAGTTGATTGGCGGCTAGCGGGCGGCCGAATTGCTGCCGGTCCAGCACGTATTGGCGCGCCGTGTGCCAGCACGCTTCGGCCGCGCCCAGCGCACCCCAGGCAATGCCGTAGCGCGCCGAGTTCAGGCAGGTGAAGGGGCCTTTCAGGCCACGCACCTCGGGGAAGGCGTTTTCTTCCGGACAGAACACATTGTCCATGACGATTTCGCCGGTGACCGAGGCGCGCAGGCCGAATTTGCCGTGAATCGCCGGCGCCGACAGGCCGGCCATGCCTTTTTCCAGCACGAAGCCGCGGATGGCGCCTTCGTCGTCCTTGGCCCAGACCACGAACACGTCGGCCACGGGGGAATTGGTGATCCACATCTTGGCGCCGGTGAGCGCGTAGCCGCCGTCAACCTTGCGCGCGCGCGTGATCATCGAGCCGGGATCGGAACCATGGTTGGGCTCGGTCAGGCCGAAGCAGCCTATCCATTCGCCGGTGGCCAGCCTGGGCAGGTATTTCTGGCGCTGCGCCTCGGTGCCGAACTCGTAAATCGGAACCATGACC
>CBFGOU010000829.1:0-2353 GCA_965650445.1 uncultured Oxalobacteraceae bacterium
CGAGCGCCACCGTGGCCCTTTCGGTGGCCAGGTTCACCGACGCTTCGCGCACGCCCGGCACGGCCAGCAAGGCTTTCTCGACCCGGCGCACGCAGGATGCGCAGGTCATGCCCGCGACATCGAGGGCAATTTCATTCGACGATGCAGTCATGCAGTCCTCCCACCGGCGATCATCAACCTTCCCATTATAGTAAGGTCAAGGGGCGGACAGTTTCGAAGCTATAGTACATTCAGGTACACACGGGAGGCGCCAAATGCGGAAGACAAGAGTATTTCGAAATGGAAACTCGCAGGCGATTCGCGCATCGAAAACTGGCTCGCTTGACCTTCCCACGGTGGCAAGGTTCACAATGCTGCTGTCATTTCCCACTACGAGGAGTTCGCCATGATCACACTGAACGTACCGGACATGAGCTGCGGCCATTGTGCAGGCGTCATCACCAAAGCCGTCAAACAGCTCGACAGCAACGCGGTGCTCGACTTCGACATGCCGGCCCATACCGTCAAGCTGCACACCAGCGCGCCGGTGGCGCAAGTGCTGGCCACCCTGGACGAAGCCGGCTATCCCGCGCAGGCTGCCACGTGACGGCAATGCGTGCCATGATCACGACGGCCACCGTGCTCACGCTGGCCGGATGCGCGTCGATGTCGCCCGACGGCCGCTACGGCGAAGTGCGGGCACTGGCCCAGGCGCGCAGTGCGCAGGCCCTGCCCGCCACGGCGCCCGGCGCCGGCGCGGCCGGCCAGCAGGTCGCCGATCTGCTGGCCAAGCCGCTCACGCCTGACGCCGCGGTCAGCATCGCCCTGCTCAACAACCGCAGCCTGCAGGCCGACTACGCGGAACTGGGCCTCGCCGAAGCGGACCTGGTGCAGGCCGGACGCCTGCCCAATCCGGGCTTCGGCTTTTCCCGTTTGAAGGGCGCCGACGGCGTCGAGATCGAACGCTCGCTGACCTTCCCGTTGATCGCCCTGCTGACCATGCCGGTCACGCGCGCGATCGAACAGCGCCGCTATGAACAGGCGCAGTTGCGCGCGGCGGGCGAGCTGCTGCGGGTGGCCGACCGGACCCGCCGCGCATGGTTCAACGCCGTGGCCGCGCAGCAGAGTGTGGCGTATCTCCAGCAAGTCGTCAGCGCCGCCGAAGCCGGCGCCGAACTGGCGCGCCGCATGAGCGAAGCGGGCAACTGGAGCAAGCTGCAGCAGGCACGCGAGCAAGCCTTCCACGCCGACGCCATCGCTCAGCTGACCCGTGCACGCCAGGTCCACGTGGCCGAACGCGAAACCCTGGCACGGCTGATGGGCGTGCAGGATTTCACGCTGCCCGAACGCCTGCCCGACCTGCCGGCACAACCGCGCGCGGCCGGCGACGCCGATGCCCAGGCCATGAGCAACCGCCTCGACGTGCTGATGGCGCAGAAAGAGCTGGCCGGCCTGGCCTCCTCGCTCGGACTGACGCGCGCCACCCGCTTCGTCAACCTGCTCGACCTGGGCTACCTGCGCAATCGCGAACCCGGCGGCCAGCGCGCCACCGGTTACGAAATCGCACTGGAGATTCCCCTGTTCGACTGGGGCGGCGCGCGTGTGGCCAAGGCCGAAACGCTGTACATGCAGGCGGTGCACCGCGCCGCCGCCACCGCGCTCGACGCGCGCTCGCAGGTGCGCGAAGCCCACAGCGCCTATCGCAGCGCCTACCAGCTGGCGCGCCACTACCGCGACGAGGTGGTGCCGCTCAAAAAGCGCATCTCCGACGAACAGCTGCTGCGCTATAACGGCATGCTGATCGGCGTGTTCGAGCTGCTGGCGGACGCGCGCGAACAGGTCGCCAGCGTCAACGCCGCCATCGAAGCCCAGCGCGACTACTGGATCGCCGACAGCGCACTGCAGGCCGCCATGAGCGGCGTTCCCCACTAATACCGAGGTTTCCAATGGTTTCACGCAGAGATTTCTTCATCGGCGCGGGCGCCGCGGCGGTGGTCAGCCGGGTCGGCGCCGCCGCGCTGCCGGAAGCGCCGCTGATGCAAAGCGCGGCCACCCAGCCGCCCCTGAATCCGCCCAACGGGCGCCCCTACAACCCGGTCGTCACGCTCAACGGCTGGAGCCTGCCATGGCGCATGAAAGACGGCGTCAAGGAATTCCACCTGGTGGCCGAACCGGTCGTACGCGAGATGGCACCCGGGATGAAGGCGCAGCTATGGGGTTACAACGGCCAGTCGCCCGGGCCGACCATCGAGGTGGTCGAGGGCGACCGGGTGCGCATCTTCGTCACCAACAAGCTGCCCGAGCACACCAGCATGCACTGGCACGGCCAGCGCCTGCCCAGCGGCATGGACGGGGTCACCGGCCTGTCCCAGCC
>CBFGOU010000830.1:0-2346 GCA_965650445.1 uncultured Oxalobacteraceae bacterium
CGGCGGGGCCGCCAGAGGTGTTCCCCGAAACGGTCAGCGTCGCCACGGGCGCCGTGATGCTGGCGGCCCTGCGCATTCGTGCCATGGCGCGCGCGCACGATGCCGCGCTGCGCCGGGCGCGCACCTTGAAGCGCCGCTACAGCCACTTCGTCAACACGGCCCATGAGGGCATCTGGATGGTCGATGCCGCGGGTAAAACCGTGTTCGCCAACGCGCGCCTGGCCGGCATGTTCGGCTGCACCGTCGAGCAACTCAATTACCACACCGTGCACGATTTTTTTGGCGACAATCCGCGCCAGTCGCTCGCAGGCCTGCTGTCCCACGTCGACAGCCCCACCGTGCGCACCTTCGACCTGTGCTACCGCCGGCGCGACGGCACCGTCGGCTGGGCCATCGCCAGCGGCCGCCCTGCCCCACTGGACGACGGGCTGGCCAATGGCACCCTGCTGCTGCTGACCGACATTTCCGAGCGCAAAGCCGCCGAGCTGGAATTGGCGGCCGTACAGATCGGCCTGGAAGTACGCATCCGCAAGCGCACCGCCGAGCTGCAACGCATCAATGAACAGCTGAGCATCGAGGTCAGCGAGCGCCAGGCCACCGAACAGGCGCTGGCGCGCTCCTATGCGCAGCTGCGCCGCCTCACCGCCCACCTCGAGACCGCCAAGGAAGAGGAGCGCAAGCGCATCGCGCTCGATATCCACGACGACCTGGGCCAGAACCTGCTGGCCCTGAAAATCGACGTACAGATGCTCTATCAGCGCTGCGGCCCCCACTCGCTCCTCAAGTGCCGGGTCGGCCAGGCACTCGACACCCTCGACGCGACGATCCGCTCGGTACGCGCGATCATCAACGACCTGCACCCCAGCACGCTCGAACTGGGCTTGCCCGCCGCCACCGAATGGCTGGTCGACCAGTTCGAAAAGCGCAGCGGCATCGCCTGCTACCTGACGGTCAAGGGCGAGGAGCGCGAGCTGCCCGACCAGCAGCGCGGCGCCCTTATCTTCCGCATCATCCAGGAATCGCTGGTCAATATCCTGCACCACGCCCGCGCCACCCAGGTCGAGGTCAGCTTGAGCATCGAAGAAAGCGCAGTGACCGTCATCATCATGGACGACGGCATCGGCATCCGCTCGGCCGCGCGCAGCAAGGCGGCACAATTGGTGCTCGACGGCATCCGCGAACGTGTCAACCTGTTCGGCGGCAGATTGCATGTGC
Source organism: uncultured Oxalobacteraceae bacterium (assembly GCA_965650445.1). Classification (GTDB taxonomy): domain Bacteria; phylum Pseudomonadota; class Gammaproteobacteria; order Burkholderiales; family Burkholderiaceae_D; genus Telluria_A. The sequence continues at coordinate 1,216 of CBFGOU010000830.1, forward strand.
AACCCCGGCCGAGCCTGGGAACTTGCCTATCGTTCAGAATCCCGCTCGCAAACAAGGTCGATATCGACCAAATACCGGCTTAGCTACAACAATACGGAAAATGAAATGGTTAAATTTCGCTAACAATGTGAACGGGGCTACAATGGCCGCTGCTGATGGTTGCGCAGACCGGGAAACCACCTGCCGCCGTTGACTACCCCTGTTTGCGCATCCGGTTATCCCGGGTGCGCATTTTTTTTGGCCCTACGCATGACACATTGAAAGTGTAATTTCAGCAAGTCCGGTGTCAATTGCGGATGTGGAAAATGACAAGCTTTTGTTTGTTTCAGGGATCTGCATGTTAAGCGGGCGCCCGCCAAACGTGATGACGTCAAACCGCTTGTGTGGGAGCGGGTGGACTACTCGACATGGCGGCCGGTATTTCATGACCAGCCAATCGAGCCGTGACCACGGCAGCCTATTCTCCACAATATTGTCGACAGCAGTGCGCAAACCCCGGAAAGTCGAATGTTTCCGGCTTTCGCATTCCACGATTCCGACACTTTTGCGCGGCATATCGTCCAAACTGGACATACATCAGCCTGCAACAGAATCGCTCCCGCCGCAGGCTTTCAATAATCCGGACAGCGCTTAGTGGTTATGCAGGAAGCTCTTCAGCTTATCCGAGCGCGACGGCTGACGCAGCTTGCTCATGGCCTTCGCTTCAATCTGGCGAATCCGCTCGCGCGTCACGTCGAACTGCTTGCCCACTTCTTCCAGCGTGTGGTCGTTCGACATTTCCACGCCATAGCGCATGCGCAGCACTTTCGCTTCGCGCGGGGTCAGCGAGTCCAGCACTTCCTTGATCACATTGCGCATCGACGCATGCAGCGCCGCGTCGAGCGGTGCCAGGGTGGTGTTGTCTTCGATGAAGTCGCCCAGCTGCGAATCGCCATCTTCGCCCATCGGCGTTTCCATCGAAATCGGTTCCTTGGCGATCTTCATGATCTCGCGAACCTTGTTCTCCGGCATTTCCATCTTTTCCGCCAGAGTCGCCAGGTCCGGCTCGCTGCCGGTTTCCTGCATGATCTGGCGCGAGATGCGGTTCATCTTGTTGATCGTCTCGATCATGTGCACCGGCACGCGGATGGT
>CBFGOU010000831.1:0-2341 GCA_965650445.1 uncultured Oxalobacteraceae bacterium
TGGCGCTGCAGTCAATGGCCTTGCCGCATGCGGGGTCGCCGTATGGCGTGGTGACCATCAGCGTCGGCGTGGCGGCGCAGGTGCCGGGCGCGGACGAGGAGACCGCGGCGAACCTGATCTGGAGTGCCGACCGGGCGCTGTACCGGGCCAAGCTGGAGGGGCGCAACCGGGCAAATCTAGCCAGCTGATGTCTTTGCGCGCGTGCCCGTGCAGGCTAGCGCTTCCACCCTTTGTCACGCGCCGCCTGTTCCTGGGCGATATCGAGCGCCTTGCCGGCGATGCGCTGGTCGATCGCGTCGAGCACCGCATTGGGCAGGCCGCTGCTGGCCTGGCGATAGGTGCCGGTGCCGTCGCTGCCGCCGTCGGCCAGCACCGGCACGGTCCAGCCGCTGCCGCTGCGGCAGGCCAGCCCGGACTGCTTGGGCAGCATGAAGCTGCGGCAATACACCCCGTCCTTGGCCAGGAAACTCAATCCCACCCGCACGCTGGCCTGCCTGGGTCCCGCGCTGGCCAGCTGGGTGCTCAAGGCCGCCGCCAGGTCGCCGTGCGCGTTCAGGCTGCCGTTTTCCATGGCCAGCTGGGGCCGCTCCTGCGCGGCGCGCATGGCCAGCGCGCCGCCGCCCAGGCCGAACACCAGGCTGGCGGCAATCGCGCCCCACTCCGGCCATGACCACGTCGGCTTGCTCGGCGCGGGGGGCGGCTGGCGCATGGCGCGCACCGTGTCCAGATGCACCACCTTGGGCGAACGCAGCGCCGCGCGCAGGCGCTGCGGCACCGGTTCGTCCAGCGCCGGCGCGAACGCGGCAAACACGTCGCTGCGCAGCGACTGGTGACGGCGCACCCGCGCCGCCAGCGCCGGGTCGTGCCGGATCGCCTGTTCGACCGCGCGCCGGGTCGCCTCGTCGACTTCACCGTCGGCGTAGGCCATCAGGGTCTCTTCTGAAATGCTCATGCCATATTCCTCGCTTGATCGGATAAGAAACCTTGCAGGGCCTCGCGCGCACGCGCCAGCCGGCTCATCAAGGTGCCCAAGGGAATCTCCAGGACCGCCGCCGCTTCCTTGTAGGGCAAGCCATCGACCAGCACCAGGCCGATGACGATGCGGTGATCTTCCGACAGCAGACTCATCGCCTTGTGGATCGCCATGCGCTGCTGGTGCGCGGCGGCGCTGTCGTCGCCGACCTGTTCGCCCTCTTCCTCCGGCGCAAACAAATGCTCGCGCCGCGCGCGCGCACGCACTTCGTCGATCCAGACGTTCTTGATGATGCGGAACATCCAGCTGTCGAGCCGGGTGCCGGGCTCGTACTGCGCACTGCGGTTCATGGCCCGTTCCAGCGCGATCTGCACCAGGTCGTCGGCGTCCTCGCGGTGGAAGGTAATGGACCGCGCGAAACGGCGCAGGCGCGGCAGCAGTGCGGCAAGTTCAGCATGCAGTGGCGTATGAAATGTCATGGATAGTCAGTAAACGCTGCGGTCATGGAATTTAATCCCTGCCCCCATCGTTAATTCATCATGCTTTCTGATTCCCTATATTATCATCCGACCATGCTGCCATCCCGACGTTCCCGTGCGCTCCGATTTTTTCGTTCGGTGTTAGTACTCACTATCGCGCTAAGCGGCATAAACGCGCATGCGCAATTGCGTCTACCGAATTTAAATTTACCGTTGCCCCAGCGCATAGGGCCACTTGACAACGATTTCATCCGCAATCCGCAGCGCTTGCTGGACGATACCGGGATTGGCGATCTGAGCGCTGTACGCGGTAAGCTGGTTGGCAATTTGTTGCGCCAGCATCAGCAGGCGCTGGAAGCCGATCCACGCGGGGCGCCGGCCATGCGCGGCGAAATCCTGGCCTGGTCGCCCAGTCCCGCAGCCGTGACGGCAGCCGTGCGCGCCGGTGTGCGCGTGCTGCGCGAGCGCCGCCTGGAAGGACTGGACGAGACCGTCGTCGTGCTGGGCGTGCCGCCCGACACCGGTACCGCCGCCATGCTGGAACGGCTGCGCGCGCTCGACCCGGACGGCAGCTACGATTTCAATCATCTATATCAGGGAAGCGGCGCGGGCACCGCCCTGCCGGCTCCGGCCGGGCCCGCGCCGGCCCACCCGGTCGGCCTGATCGACAGCGGCGTCGACACCGCCCATGACGTATTTGCGGCGGCCAGGATTACTCGATGGGGATGTGCCGGCGCGCCGTATCCGAGCGTGCACGGCAGCGCGGTGGCGGCGCTGTTGGTCGGCCGCTCGCCGCATTTTTCCGGCGCCGCGCCCGGCGCCACCCTGTTAGCGGCCGATGTGTATAGCGGCAGCCCGACCGGCGGCGCGGCCGAGGACATTGCCGCGG
>CBFGOU010000832.1:0-2340 GCA_965650445.1 uncultured Oxalobacteraceae bacterium
ATTTTCGGGGAATCCTGGTAACGGACTTCTATGCGGCCTACGACGCCATCGAGTTCGAATCCGGCCCCGGGGCCGAAGCCATGTTTGCGGCGTGGTGCGAGGCACGCACCGGCTACCCGCTGGTGGACGCGGCCATGCTGCAGCTGAACCACAGCGGCTACATGCACAACCGCCTGCGCGTGGTGAGCGCCTCCTTCCTGGTCAAGGACCTGGGGATCGACTGGCGCTGGGGCGAGCGCTATTTCGCGCTGCGGCTCAACGACTACGACCTGGCTTCGAACAACGGCGGCTGGCAGTGGGCCGCCTCGACCGGCTGCGACGCCCAGCCCTGGTTCCGCATCTTCAATCCGGTCACGCAGTCGGAAAAATTCGACGCCGAGGGCAGCTTCATCCGGCGCTACCTGCCGCAACTCGACAGCCTGTCGGCGAAAGAGATCCACGCGCCTTGGCTGGCGCCGCACAAAAAAATACGGCTCGGGGTGGATTACCCCGAGCCGATCGTCGTGCATGAGCAAGCGCGCAAGAAAACCCTGGCGCGCTACGCGGTCGTCAAGAGCTAGGCGCCCACCGGCATCTCGCGCTTGAGCAGGCCGGAAATCGCCGCCAGCAGCACGTCTTCCTGGAACGGTTTGCCGAAATAGGCGTTCACGCCCAGGTCGAGCGCGTAGTTGCGGTGCTTGTCGGCGGTGCGCGAGGTGATCATGATGATGGGCACATCATGCGTGCTGTCGTTGCCGCGGATGTTGCGCGTCAGGTCGAAGCCGTCCATGCGCGGCATCTCGATATCGACCAGCATCAGGTCGGGCACGGTCTCCTGCAGGCGTTCGAGCGCATCGACGCCGTCCTTGGCCAGCATCACCTGATAGCCTTCGCGCTCGAGCAGGCGCTGGGTCACCTTGCGCACGGTGAGCGAATCGTCCACCACCATCACCACGTAGTCGCGCGCCGGCATCCGGGTCAGCGGCACCGCCATCGCACTGCCCGCGCCGGGCCGCAGTTCCGGATGATTATCCAGATGCTGGGCCAGCGCCACCGGGTTCAAAATCAGCACGATGTCGCCCGAACCGAGCACGGTGGCCCCGGCGATGCCGATCATGCGCGACAGCTGCGGGCCGACGTTCTTGATCACCACCTCGCGGTTGCCCTGCACGTCGTCGACCTGCACGGCCAGACGGTCGGTGCCGTTCTTCAAAATCAGCACCGGGCAGGAACGCTGCACCATCGGGTGCGCGTCCGGCCCGCCCAGCAGATTGGGCAGGAAATGCAGCGCCACCGGCTGGCCCTGGAACTGCACGAAGCCAGCCGCATGCGCCTCCTTCAGCGCCGATTCCTTCAGCTGCAGCACCTGTTCGACCAGGATCGAGGGCATCGCATAGGTGCGCCCGGCGCTGGTGGTCAGCACCACCTGGGTGACGGCCAGGGTCAGCGGCAGGTGAATCGTGAAGCAGGCCCCAAGGCCCGGCGTGGAGGCGATGTCGACCCGCCCGCCCAGCGCCTGCGCCTGCGAGCGCACCACGTCCATGCCGACCCCGCGTCCGGCCAGCTCGGTGAGCGTGTCGGCGGTCGAAAAGCCCGGCGCGAAAATCAGGTCGGCCGCGTCATGGTCGCTGACCTCGGCGCCAGGCGCCAGCAGGCCGTTTTCGCGCGCCTTGGCGCGGATGCGGCCCAGGTCAAGGCCGGCGCCGTCGTCGGTGAACTGAATCACCACTTCGTTACCCTGCTGGCTGGCCTGGATCAGCAGTTCGCCGGTTTCGGCCTTGCCGCTGGCGCCGCGCTTGCTGCGCGCCTCGATGCCGTGCACGATGGCGTTACGCAGCAGGTGTTCGAAGGGCGCGGCCATCTGTTCCAGCACGCTGCGGTCGATCTCGACCGAACCGCCGCGAATATCCAGGTTGACGCGCTTGTCGACTTCCTTGGCGGTCTGGCGCGCCACGCGGAACAGGCGCTCGGACAGGCTGGCGAAAGGCACCATGCGCACCCGCATCAGGTCGCGCTGCAGATCGCGCGTCAGGCGCGACTGCGTGACCAGATCGGTGCTGGCGCCGTCGATGGTGCGGCCCAGGCTTTCGTGGAAGGAGGCCACGTCGTTGACGCTTTCGGCCATCATCCGGGTCAGTTCCTGCAGACGGGTGAAGCGGTCGAATTCAAGCGGATCGAATTCGCGTTCGCCGGCGATCGACATGCGCGAGGCGATCTGCGATTCGGCCTGCATCTCGACTTCGCGCAGCTGGTGGCGCAGCCGCGCCAGGTTGTCGGAGAAGTCGGACAGCGAGGTTTTCAGCGAGGCGACCTGGCTTTCCAGCTTGGAGCGGGTGATCGATACTTCGCCGGCCTGGTTGA
>CBFGOU010000833.1:0-2339 GCA_965650445.1 uncultured Oxalobacteraceae bacterium
GCCCGGACGTCATCGACATCCGCAAGCTGTACGGCCAGACCGGCAAGTTCACCTACGACCCGGGCTTCATGTCGACCGCCGCCTGTAACTCGACCATCACCTACATCGATGGCGACAAGGGCGAGCTGCTGTACCGCGGCTACCCGATCGAACAGTTGGCCGTCAATTGCGACTTCCTGGAAACCTGCTACCTGCTGCTCAATGGCGAACTGCCGACCGCCGCCGAAAAGGCCAAGTTCGTCAAGACCGTGACCCAGCACACCATGGTCCACGAGCAGATGCAATTCTTCTTCCGCGGCTTCCGCCGTGACGCGCACCCGATGTCGGTGCTGGTCGGCACTGTGGGCGCGCTGGCGTCGTTCTACCACGACTCGCTCGACATCACCGATCCGCATCACCGCGAAGTGTCGGCCATCCGCCTGATCGCCAAGATGCCGACCCTGGTGGCCATGTCGTACAAGTACTCGGTCGGCCAGCCGTTCGTGTACCCGCGCAACGACCTGTCGTACAGCGCCAACTTCATGCGCATGATGTTCGGCAATCCATGCGAAGAGTACAAAGTCAACGACGTGCTGGTGCGCGCGCTGGACCGCATCCTGATCCTGCACGCCGACCACGAGCAGAACGCTTCGACCTCGACCGTGCGTCTGTCCGGTTCGTCGGGCGCCAACCCGTTCGCCTGTATCGCTGCCGGTATCGCCTGCCTGTGGGGCCCTGCCCACGGCGGCGCCAACGAAGCGGCCCTGACCATGCTGAAAGAAATCGGCAGCGTCGACAAGATCCCTGAGTTCATCGCCAAGGTGAAAGACAAGAACAGCGGCGTCAAGCTGATGGGCTTCGGTCACCGCGTGTACAAGAACTTTGACCCACGCGCCAAGCTGATGCGCGAAACCTGCCACGAAGTGCTCAACGAACTGGGCCTGCAGGACGACCCGCTGTTCAAGCTGGCCATGGAACTGGAAAAGATCGCCCTGTCGGACGACTACTTCGTGTCGCGCAAGCTGTACCCGAACGTCGACTTCTACTCGGGCATCGTGCAGTCGGCGCTGGGTATTCCTGTGTCGCTGTTCACCGGTATCTTCGCGATGGCCCGCACCATCGGCTGGATCGCCCAGTGGAACGAAATGATTTCGGATCCGGAGCAGAAGATCGGCCGTCCACGCCAGCTGTTCACCGGCTCGCCTGCGCGCGACGTCGTGCCGATGGACAAGCGTTAATCAAGGTCCTTGGCATTAAAAAAAGCGAGCTTCGAGCTCGCTTTTTTCTTGTTCAATTGCACTTGCCCGTGACCGCCGCGACCACCAGGAAGGGCAGGGCCAGCAGGCCGCCGAAGATGTAGGTGTTTTGCCGGCTCAGGCCATTCGGTCCGAGGCAGCCGGGCACGCCGGGCGCGGCTTCGAGCGCGGCGCTGAATTTGCCGTAGCGCACGCCGTAGCGCGGATCGCGCTGGTAGCGGCGCGCGACCTCGGTGTGGTCGTCCTCGGCCAGCGTTTCGCGCACGCCTTCGCGGATGGCTTTTTTCATGTCGTCCGGCCGAGGCGCACTTTTAGCGGCCCAGTCGGGCGAGACGACCGGCGCAGGCGTCTGCGCCACCGCTTGCAGCTGCGCCACAGTCAGTATTGCCAGCATCAGTTTGCGCATGTCATCTCCCGCGTGAATCCCATTTCCCAGCAATGTACACCATCATTGTGGTTTTGGCAGTATTCATTGAATGCATACATTTGTTGTCGGGGAGTGCGGTGTACAATCGCCAGCACTTTGACTACTTCCAACTACATCGGCAGATTCGCCCCTTCCCCCAGCGGGCCATTGCACACCGGTTCGCTGGTGGCGGCGATGGCCAGCTATCTCGACGCCAAAGCCCATCACGGCCAGTGGCTGGTGCGCATCGAGGATGTGGACGAAGGGCGCAGCGTGGCCGGCGCCGACCAGGGCATCCTCGAGCTGCTGCAAACGCTGGGCATGCAATGGGATGGCGAGGTGGTGTGGCAAAGCCGGCGCAAGCATCTATATGAAGCGGCGGCGGCGCGCATCGCGGCCTTCACCTATCCCTGCGGCTGCAACCGCCGCGAGATCGCCGACTCGCGCCTGGGCTTCGCGCCGGATGGCGCGGCGATCTATCCCGGTACCTGCCGTTATGGGTTGGGGCCGGGGAAGAGCATGCGCAGCCTGCGCGTGCGCGTACCGGACGCCGGCAGCGACACCATCGCCTTCACCGACCGCATGGCGGGCCGGGTGGCGCAGCACCTGGCCACCCAGTCGGGCGACTTTGTACTCAAACGCGCCGATGGGTTCTGGGCCTATCAGCTGGCGGTGGTGGTCGACGATGCCGGGCAGGG
>CBFGOU010000834.1:0-2339 GCA_965650445.1 uncultured Oxalobacteraceae bacterium
GAAAATTTGCGTATCGATGGCGACGCATGCGGCTTGACGCCAGTCGTTTCGGCCAAAGCGACTGCCGCAGCGGGCGCAGGCTTCGACTCAACCAGTGTCAGTGCGGGCGCAGGCGCCGCGGCCACCGCCGCTACCGGTGCGGCGACTGCCGCTTTTGCCGCCGGAGCGGGCGCGGCGGCAGGTGCCGCTGCTGTTGCACCTTCGGTTTCGAGCACCAGCAGCAGCGATCCTTCCGCCACCTTGTCGCCGACCTTGACCTTCAATTCCTTCACGACGCCGGCATGGCTGGAGGGAATTTCCATGCTGGCCTTGTCGGATTCGACCGTGACCAGCGATTGATCGACCTTGATCGTGTCGCCAGGCTTGACCATTAATTCAATGACTTCCACTTCCTTGAAATCGCCGATATCCGGGACTTTGACTTCCATTAAGCTCATAGCGTTAGCTCCGTTCGTTCCCTTCCCCCCTACGCCGGGCACCCCTGCAAAGAGGGAGGGAATTGTTAGTTAGTTTAGTTGCGCGAAATTACAGCGTCACCGGATTCGGCTTGTTCGAGTTGATACCGTACTTCGCGATCGCTTGCGCCACGACGGAAGCCGAAAGTGCACCTTCATCCGCCAGCGATTTGAGTGCTGCCACCACCACAAAATGACGATTGACCTCGAAGAATTCACGCAATTTTTCACGCGTATCGGAGCGCCCGAAACCATCGGTGCCCAACACTTTATAGCTGCGGCCCTTCGGCATGAATGCACGGATCTGTTCAGCAAAGGTACGCATATAGTCGCTCGACGCCACGATCGGACCGCTGGTGTTCTGCAGGCATTGCGTGACATGCGCGACGCGCGGCGTGTCGTCGGCCGGATGCAGCATGTTCCAGCGCTCGACATCCTGACCGTCGCGCGCCAGCAATGTGAACGACGGCGCCGACCACACGTCCGCGTCGATGCCCCAGTCGTTTTTCAGCAAGTCGGCAGCCGCGATCACTTCGCGCAAGATGGTGCCGGAGCCCATCAACTGCACGCGATGCTTGTTCTTCTTTTCGCCTTCCTGCAGCAGATACAGGCCCTTGAGGATGCCCTCTTCCTGCCCCGCTTTCAGACCCGGATGGCTGTAGTTCTCGTTCATCAGGGTGATGTAATAGAACACGTCTTCCTGCCTCTCGATCATGCGCTTCAAGCCGTCATGCATGATCACGCCGACTTCATGGGCAAAGGTCGGGTCGTACGGAATGCAGTTCGGGATGGTCGATGCCAGCACATGGCTGTGGCCGTCTTCATGCTGCAAGCCTTCGCCGTTCAAGGTGGTACGGCCCGCGGTGCCGCCCAGCAGGAAGCCGCGCGCGCGCATGTCGCCCGCCGCCCACGCCAGGTCGCCGATACGCTGCAGACCGAACATCGAATAGAACGTGTAGAACGGGACCATCACGCGGTTGTTGGTCGAGTACGATGTCGCCGCAGCGATCCACGAGCTCATCGCGCCGGCTTCATTGATGCCTTCCTGCAGGATCTGACCGGCCTTGTCTTCGCGGTAGTACATCACCTGGTCCTTGTCGACCGGCTCGTACAATTGCCCTTGCTGATTGAAGATGCCGATCTGGCGGAACAAGCCTTCCATACCGAAGGTACGGGCTTCATCGACCAGAATCGGCACCACGCGCTGGCCCAGGTTGGCGTCGCGCAGCAGCGCGGTGATGATGCGGACATACGCTTGCGTGGTGGAGATCTCGCGGCCTTCCGGCGTCGGATCGAGGACCGCCTTGAACGCCGACAATTCCGGCACCGGCAAAGTCTCGTCCGCTTTCACCCGGCGCTGCGGCAGATAGCCGCCCAAGGCTTTGCGGCGCTCGTGCAGATATTTCATTTCCGGCGCATCGTCGGACGGCTTGAAGAATGGCACTTCCGGCAGCTTGTCGTCCGGAATCGGGATCGCGAAACGGTCGCGCATTTCGCGCACTGCGGCGTCGTCGAGCTTCTTGGTCTGGTGCGCGGTATTGCGCGCTTCGCCCGACTTGCCCATGCCGAAGCCCTTGACTGTCTTGACCAGCAATACCGTCGGTTGACCTTTGTTTTCTTGCGCCACCTTGAATGCGGCATAAATCTTGTGCGGATCGTGGCCACCGCGCGTCAGACGCCAGATGTCGTCATCGGTCATGTTGGCAACCATTTCCAGCAGCTTCGGATGCTTGCCGAAGAAATGCTTGCGCACATAGGCGCCGTCTTTTGCCTTGTAATTCTGGTATTCGCCGTCGACGGTTTCCATCATCACGCGCTGCAGGATGCCGTCCTTGTCGCGCGCCAGCAAATCGTCCCAGCCCGCTCCCCAGATTACTTTGAGCA
>CBFGOU010000835.1:0-2325 GCA_965650445.1 uncultured Oxalobacteraceae bacterium
CTCGGAGAGGCCATCGAGTTCAGCGGCGGCGATGGTGCGCACCTCCACGCCGATCGGTTTGGCGCGGGTTTCGATCACTTCGCGGGTCTGCGGCAGCACGTCGTCGGCCACATAGAACACATTGGAAGCGGACTTGCCGACGCGCTGGATCAGCGTCATGGCTTCGGCCGCGGCGGTGCCTTCGTCGAGCATCGACGAGTTGGCGATGCCCATGCCGGTCAGGTCGGTGATCATCTGCTGGAAGTTCAGGATCGCTTCCAGCCGGCCTTGGGAGATTTCGGGCTGGTAGGGCGTGTAGGCGGTGTACCAGGCCGGGTTCTCGAAGATGTTGCGCAGGATGACCTTGGGCGTGTGGGTGTTGTAGTAGCCCTGGCCGATCAGCGATTTGAGTACCTTGTTCTTCGACGCGAGCGCCTTGAGTTTGTCCAGCGCGGCCTGTTCGGGCAGCGGCTCGTAGTACTGACCCAGGTCCAGCTGCTTCGTGGTGCGGATATGCGGCGGCACGATCGCATCGATCAGCGCGGCGCGCGAGGCATAGCCGAGAGTGGACAGCATGGCCGCCTGCTCGGAGTCGGATGGGCCAATGTGGCGGGCAATGAAAGCATCGCGTGCTTCGAGTTGGGTCAGGCTGGGACGGGTCATGATGGACTGGACAGGAAAGTATGGAACTGCCATCGCTCCCGTTTCAGGCGGGAGCGATGCATAATGAAGGAGCGCGGAATTACTCGGTGACTTTGCCGTAACCGGCGGCGTCGAGCAGGCCGTTGATGGCGTTGGCGTCGCTCGGCATGAGCCTGAACAGCCAGGCCGAATAGGCGTCGGCGTTGATCGAATCGGGAGCGTCGGCCACGGCGTCGTTGACGGCCACCACTTCGCCCGATACCGGCGCGTAGATGTCGCTGGCGGCCTTGACCGATTCGACCACCGCGGCGTCGTCGCCGGCGGTGAACGATTTGCCGACCTTCGGCAGTTCGACGAAGACGATGTCGCCCAGCGCATCCTGTGCGTATTCGGTGATGCCGACGGTGACGGTGCCGTCGGCTTCAGCACGCACCCACTCGTGGGATTCGGTGTATTTCAGGTCGGCTGGAATGTTCATAACGTTGGCTCCAAAGTGGTGTTGTTGTGAGGGGGGCTGCCGGCGAAACTCAGGCAGCCAGTATTTTACCGTTGCGCACGAACGGCAGCTTCACTACCGATGCGGCCAGTTTCTTGTCGCGGATCTCGACGTGCACGGTGTCGCCGATGTTCACGCCGAGCGGCACGCGCGCCAGCGCGATGGCCTGCTGCATGCTGGGACTGAAGGTGCCGCTGGTGATTTCGCCTTGCGCGCCATCCTGTGCGATCACCTTCTGGTGCGCGCGCAGGATGCCGCCTTTTTCGCGCAGGATCAGGCCGACGAAGCTGGCCTGCTGTCCGCGCGCCTTGAGCGCCGCCTTGCCGATAAAATCGCGCTCGGCCGCCAGGTCCACCGTCCAGGCCAGGCCGGCGTCGAGCGGGCAGACCGTGTCGTCCATGTCCTGGCCGTACAGATTCATGCCCGCTTCCAGGCGCAGCGTGTCGCGCGCACCGAGGCCGGCGGGCTTGACGCCAGCGGCCAGCAGGGCGTTCCACAGCGCTTCGGCCTGCGCGGCGGGGAAGGCGATCTCGAAGCCGTCTTCGCCGGTGTAGCCGGTCCGCGCGACCAAGACTTCACCGAAGGCGGTGTCCTTGACGATGGCCGCGTTGAAGGGCTTGAGCGCTTCGCTGGCGGCCTGGGTGGTGGGCAGCACCTGCCATACCTTGGCCCGCGCGTTGGGTCCCTGCACGGCGATCAGCGCGAGCGGGTCGGCGCCGTCGCGGCGCTGGGTGATGGCGACGCCGCTGCCGGTGGCGGCGTTCTGTTGTGCGATCCAGGCCACGTCCTTGTCGGCGGTGCCGGCGTTGACCACCAGGCGGAACCAGGTCTCGCTGAAGTAATAGACGATCAGGTCGTCGATCACCGTGCCCTCGGGCGTGAGCATGCACGAATACAGGGCCTTGCCCGGCACCTGCAGCTTGTCGACGTTATTGGCCAGCAGGCCGCGCAGGAACGGGCGCACATTGGCGCCTTCGAGGTCCAGCACGCACATGTGCGAGACGTCGAACATGCCGACATCGGTGCGCACCGCGTGGTGTTCGTCGATCTGCGAGCCGTAATTGACAGGCATGTCCCAGCCGCCGAAATCGACCATCTTGGCGCCGGCGGCGCGGTGTGCGGAATTGAGCGGAGTCGCTTTCAGCGTCATGGGATCCTCAGGGTATAGGCGCAGTAAAATAGGGGTATTGTCCGACCAAACCGGAAAC
>CBFGOU010000836.1:0-2320 GCA_965650445.1 uncultured Oxalobacteraceae bacterium
GTCAGGAAGATATTTGCGGCGCAGACGGGCTGACGGTGGCCGCTTCGCTGCGCACGCTGGACGGCACCGCCAATGCCGAGCCGCGCGCGGTCAGCGGGCTGGTCACTTTGGTGCTGCCGTCGGTCCAGACCAGGCTGCCGTAGGCCCAGGTGTCCAGCGCCGCCGTGGTGCGCGCCAGGCTGACCCGGAAGCTGGCCCTGGCGCCGGGCGCCAAGGTCAGCGTCGCCGGCTGCACGCTGACCGAGTAGCCGGGCAGGCTGGCGCTGGCCGTGTAGGTCGCGGCCGTGGCGCCCACATTGGTCACCGTGCGCGTCATGTTCAAGGTGCCCAGCACATTGGCGGCGGTCAGCGACGGCAGGTTCAGGTTATAGGCCGCCACGTTACCGATCGCCGCGCAGGTGGCCGGCGAATACACGCCGGCATTCATGCCGCACAAGAAGCGCGCATAGTCGATTTCGGTGGCGTCATACACCAGGCCCGGGTTGGCGGCGCCAGACGGCGTCAGCTGCCCGGCGCCCTGGGCCCACGGCAAGGTGCCGGTGGTGCGGGCGCTGCTGTCCCACGCCAGGGGGTCGTTGCGCCCGTCCGGCTTGGTCGGCGTGGCCGAGGTCATCATGGCCGACTTGATGGCCGCCGGCGTCCAGCTCGGGTGCAGCTGCTTGAGCAGCGCGGCGGTACCGGCCACGTGCGGGCTGGCCATCGAGGTGCCGGTGTAGAAGGCGAAGTCGGTGACTGGCGCGGCGGCGCCGGACGCCACCGCGTCACGCTGGGCGTGGCTGAGGTCGGCCGTGACGGCCGCCAGCACATCGGTGCCGGGGGCGGCCAGGTCGGGCTTCATGATGTTGGCATTGGCCACGCTCGGTCCGCGCGACGAGCTGCCGTTCATCATCGGCGCGGCCACGCTGGTGTCGGCGATCGCGTGCAGATTGCCCAGCGACGCACTGGCGCTGGCCGGGCTGCTGTCGATGTAGCTCTTGAGCACGGCGCCGTCGGCCGCGTTCAGGTGCACGGTCGACACCGCATGCGCCTGGTTGAGGATGGTGTTGGCCGAGGTGGGCGTGTTGGCGATGATGACGCCGCCGGCGCCGGCCGTCTTGCCGTGGGCGCTCTTGTTGACCAGGACGTTGGCACCGCGGTCGCACACCAGGATCTTGCCGGTGACTTTGGCCGGATCGAGCAGCGGCGCCACTGCGTCGGCGCCGCCGAAGCACAGCAGCAGGTTGGCATCGGCCGGATCGACCCCGGGCAAGCCGGCATCGCGCGCGCGGATCAAGAGACTGACGGGCGTGTTGGCATTGCCCGAGGCGCCGGTCAGCTTGACCCCGTTGCCCAGGCTGGCATCGGCCACGAACAGGCGGTCGTGGGTCGAATTGCCGACCGTGGCCACCCATGGACTGAGGTGCGCAGCCGGGGCCGGAGCGGTCGAGGTCGGACCGGAATTGCCTGCCGAGGTCGCCACAAACACGCCCGCGCTGGCCGCGCCCAGGAAGGCCACTTCGGTGGGCTCGCTGAAGCTGCCGCCGCCGCTACCCGGGCCGATGGAAAAATTGATGACGTTCACGCCATCGCTCACCGCCTGTTCGATCGCCGCCACGCTGTTCGAGGTGGCGCAGCCGTTGCGGGCGCTGTCGGCGTCGGTCCAGCACACCTTATAGACGGCGATGCGCGCGCGCGGGGCGATGCCCGACACCACCGCCAGCGGAACGCCATTGATATCGACCTTGACGTTGGCATTGCCCGCCGCCGTGCTGGCCGTGTGCGACCCATGGCCGCCCTCGCCTTCGGGTCCGCCGACCGAATCGCGCGCCGACGCAAATTCGGTCCAGTGCAGATTCTGCTCGGGCTGCTTGTAATAGCGCGCGCCGATCAGCTTATTGTTGCAATTGCTGGCAGAAAAGCCTTCACCGGTCTGGCAGATGCCTTTCCAGCTGGCCGGAGGGGCGCCATAGACCACGGTGGCGCCGCTGTGGCTGGGCGCGCCGCTGGCGTCGACCCGGTCGGCGAAGCTGGGGTTTTCCGGCCAGATGCCGCTGTCGACGATGCCGACCACGATGTTTTCGCCGGCCGCGCCCTGGCCGCCGACCTGCTGCCACAGCCCGCCCGGCCGGTCCAGTCCGAGGAAATGCGGGGTATAGCTGGTATGCAGTTGCAACAGCGAATCGGCGCTGACGCTGGCCACGCCGCTGTGCTTCTTGAGCGCGCGCACTTCGGCATCGGTCAGCAGCGCGGCAAAGCCGTTGAACACCACCTTGTAGCGGTGCGTGACGGGGGCAGCGGCGACCGCGCCGATGACCTCGCTCTGGCGGCCTTCCAGATACTG
>CBFGOU010000837.1:0-2319 GCA_965650445.1 uncultured Oxalobacteraceae bacterium
ATGCCGGTAATCGCCCCGCCCTTGAAGGCGACGTCGAGCGCTTCGTTCATGCCTTTCGTGGCCGCCTGGGCGGTGCGCACGTTGGCGCGCACCGACACGTTCATGCCGATGAAGCCGCAGGCGCCGGAGAGCACGGCGCCGATCAGAAAGCCGGCCGCGGTGTAGATGTCGAGCAGCGCGCCGATGGCGATCAGCAGCACCACCCCGACCAAGCCGATGGTGCGGTACTGGCGCGCCAGATAGGCGGCCGCACCTTCCTGGATGGCGTGGGCGATTTCCTGCATGCGGGCGTTGCCGGGGTCCTGGCGCAGGATCCAGCTGCGCGTGAGCAGCCCGTAAATGACCGCGACGACCCCACATACGATTGCGAATATCAGATAGCTCTGTGCCATATCGTCCCCTTCCGTTTTTGAATCAAGTTACACACAAAACACATTCGAAAGACCACTTACCTAGAAGTAATCAACCCAAAGCGAACTGCACAATCTTGAATCTAGAAAATCAGGGGCCCGGCACAGGCGCGCCGCAACAAAAAGCGGACACCCGGTCCGCTCTTTTTTTATTGCTCAGGCCGCTTATTCGGCGAGCGCGGCGAACGCCGCCTCGCGGATTTGGTCGACGGGTCCAACACCGCTGATGCGGCGGTATTTCGGCGCGCCCGGCAAGCCCGATTGCGCCCATTTGTCGTAGTAGCCAAGCAGCACTTCGGTCTGGTTGTGGTACACGGCCAGGCGCTTCATGACGGTTTCGGCCTTGTCGTCGTCGCGCTGCACCAGCGGTTCGCCGGTGAGGTCGTCGACGTTGTCCACCTTGGGTGGATTGAACTTGACGTGGTACACGCGGCCCGAGGCCGGATGCGAACGGCGTCCGCTCATGCGCTCGACGATGGCTTCGTCGGGGACGGCGATTTCCAGCACGTAGTCGACGTGGATGCCGTTGTCTTTCATGGCGTCGGCCTGCGCGATGGTGCGCGGAAAGCCGTCGAACAGGTAACCGTTCTTGCAGTCGTCGTGCTGCAAACGGTCTTTGACCAGGCCGATCATGATGTCGTCCGAAACCAGACCACCTGCGTCCATTACTTTTTTCGCTGCCAGGCCCAGTTCAGTGCCCGCCTTGATCGCCGCACGCAGCATGTCGCCGGTGGAGATCTGCGGAATATTGTATTTTTCCTTGATGAAGTTAGCTTGGGTACCCTTGCCGGCACCGGGAGCTCCTAACAGAATGAGACGCATGAAAAGTCCTAAAGCGATTTTTAAAATTGGGCGTAATGCAAAGTTGGCTACCTTGGTACGAAACTTACCACAAAAGTGCGGCGAAACGCCAATACAAGGCGGATTAGCCATTTTTTTGCTTGATCCAGCGCAGGCTTCGTGCAGATTGTCCGGGTTTGCCGCGTTAAATGTTGTGGCTGTTTAATACGCCGCGACGTTTAATACTGTTGGCGAACCCTCGCCAAGTCCTCCGGCGTGTCGACGCCGGCGGCCGGCGCGAACGGCGTGACATGCACGGCGATCGGATAGCCGTGCCACAGCACGCGCAGCTGTTCAAGCGCTTCAACCTGCTCCAGCGGCGCCGGCTCCAGGCCCGGATAGGTCTGCAGGAAGTCGTTGCTGTAGGCGTACAGGCCGATGTGGCGCAGCGGCTGGCAGCCGGGCGGCAGAACTTCGCGCGAGACGGCAAAGCCGTCGCGGTGCCAGGGGATGGTGGCGCGCGAAAAGTACAGGGCGTTGCCGCGCTTGTCGAGCACCACCTTGACCACGTTCGGATTGAAGGCGTCGGCGGCCTCGTGCAGGAAATGCGCGCAGGTCGCCATCGGCACGCCAGGCACGATGCGCGCCGCGCACGAGGCCAGGAGCGCCGGTTCGATCAGCGGTTCGTCGCCCTGCAGATTGACGACCACGGTGTCGGGCGCCAGGCCCAGTTCGCGCGCCACTTCGGCGATGCGGTCGGTGCCCGATGGATGGTCGGCCCGCGTCATGCATGCCTCTACCCCATTGGCCGCGCAGGCGGCCAGGATATCGGCGTGATCGGTGGCCACGACGATGCGCGCCGCGCCCGACAGCGCGGCCCGTTCGGCCACCCGCACCACCATCGGTCTGCCGCCGAGGTCGGCCAGCGGCTTGTTGGGCAGGCGCGTGGAGGCCAGGCGCGCGGGAATGATGACGACGAATTCAGTCATTATTGCGGCTCGACCTTGCGCGCTTCCTCGGCCCACATGATGGGGATGCCGTCCCGAATCGGAAACGCCAGGCGGTCGGCGCGGCAGATCAGTTCCTGCGCCTTTTTGTCATGGTCGAGCGGGCCCTTGCACAGCGGGCA
>CBFGOU010000838.1:0-2313 GCA_965650445.1 uncultured Oxalobacteraceae bacterium
GCGTACTCACGCGACGGCATGGTTCAACTCCGGGTTGCAGGGCATATCGGCCGCGCGGCGCAAATCTTCAAGGCGAAGTACAAGATTGGCTGCACTGGCCCGGTGCAGGTCGTCCGGGACGTCCTGGCCATCGGTCACCCAGGTGATCGGCAGCTTGTGGTCCACCGCCACCGACAGCGCGTTGCCGAAGCGGCCGGTCTCGTCCAGCTTGCTCAGCACCAGGCCCTGCAGGTTGGCCGCGCCGAAGCGGCGGACCACCTCGTCCATGTCGCCGAAGCTGGTGTTGGCCGGCAGCACCAGCAGGGTGCGGACCTGGCGGGCGGCGCGCAGCCATTGCAGCTGGGCGGCCAGCGCACGGTCGCGCGGGCCCAGGCCGGCGGTGTCGATCAGCACCAGCTTGTAGTCCTTCAGCCGCTCCAGCAGCTGGTCCAGGTCGGTGCCGCTGTTGGCCTCGTGCACCGCGATGCCGAGCTGGCGGCCATAGCCGTACAGCTGTTCACGGGCGCCGATGCGCATCGTATCGGTGGTGACCAGAGCGACATCGCGGGCCGCATGGGCTTCGGCGAAGCGCGAGGCCAGCTTGGCGATGGTGGTGGTCTTGCCGGCGCCGGTCGGGCCGACCAGGGCGATCACACCGCCTTCCTCCATCGGATCGACCGGAGCGATCGGCAGCTTGCGCGAGATCAGCCCCAGCATCAGGCCACGGCCACGATGCGCTTCGGTTTCCAGCGGAATCTGCATGGCCACGTCGCGGGCGATGCCAGCGTCGAAGCCGTACTCGTCCATCAGGTCCAGCGCGGTTGCGCGCACCGGGCAGCCGCGCAGGCGCTCGTCGGTGAAGCGGTTCATTTCGCGCTCGATCACCTGGCGCATGCCGGCCACTTCCTGGCGCAGATGACGGATTTCGGCGTCGTCGGCGACCAGGGTGAGGGCAGGTGCCGGTGCCAGCGCCGGCAGCGGTGCCGGTGCAGCCTCCGTCGGCTGCATGGCAACCGACGCGTGGTGTGCTTCGTCTTCTGATGCGACGGCGGCCTGTAGGGCAACCGGCAACGGCGGCGGCGAGACTGCCGGCAGCTGCGTGCTGTCTTCCAGCGGCGGATCGATCTGGAAGCGGGCGCGGTTCACCGGCGCGGCTGCGGCCGGCGAGGGCGCCACGATGGCGTCGGCGAACGGGGCGAAGATCTGTTCCGGCAGCGTCGATTCATTGACGGCGGCACGCGCCAGGGTAGCGGCGAAGCCGGTGCTGCCGCGCGTCGGCACGATTTCGTCGGCGCTGTCCAGGGTGCGGCCGGTCGCGCCGACGGCGGCGCGGGCGAGGGCGGCGACGGCCGAGGTGGTGGCTGCCACCGGCTCCGGTGCCGGGGTGCTGCTGCGACGGCGGGTGACCGCAGCGATCACCGCGTCGGCGGCGGTACGCGGTTTCGGTGCGGGCGGCGGTGCAACGTCGCGACGCGACGCTTCAAGGGCGCGCTGCACGGCGCTCTCATCGTAGTTGGCGGCAGCCACGATCTCGATGCCTTCCTCGATCCGGCGGTTGGACAGGATCACGGCGTCAGGACCATGTTCCTTGCGCACCAGGTTCATGGCCGAGCGCATGTCGGCGGCGACGAATCGTTTGATTTTCATGCTGTGGTCACGGGACGAAGTCGGCGGAGTGGCGGTCGGAGAACGCGGGTGGTCGGTGGTCTGCACGGTTCGGGTTCCCCTTGGAATCTGTCTGTTGCGGGTGTTTGAAAGTGGTGTCTGTTTTCTGGCGCGTTGCAGGGCGGCGTCAGCTGATCGTTCCGACCAGCTTCAGCCGCTTGTCCTCCGGCACCTCGCTGTACGCCAGGACCGACAGCGACGGAACGCTGTGGCGGACCAGGCGGGCCAGCGCGGCGCGCACCGGGCCAGGTACCAGCACCACCGCGGGCTCGTTGCGGGCTTCCTGCTTGCTGACACATTCGGCCAGGCTCTGGTGCAGTCGCTCAGCGAGTCCGGGTTCCAGCGCGGCGCCGTTGCCCTGCGTGGACTCCTGCAAGACACGTTCCAATTGCGGGTTGAGGGTGAACACCGGCAGCTCCGCCGACATTCCGGCGATCTCCTGCACGATGAAGCGGCCCAGTGCGGTGCGCACGGCGGCGGTCAGCGTGGCCGGGTCTTGGCTGTGCGGGGCGTGTTCGACCAGTGCTTCGGCGATCTTGCGCAGCTGGCGGATCGGAATGCGCTCGACCAGCAGGTTCTGCAGCACGCGCACCACCGCCGACAGCGGCAGCGCTTTCGGCGTCAGATCTTCGACGAGCTTGGGCGCGCTCTTGGCCAGGTTGGCCAGCA
>CBFGOU010000839.1:0-2309 GCA_965650445.1 uncultured Oxalobacteraceae bacterium
GGGTCGAGTATTCGGTGTAGGCGCCGAAGGTGTCTTCCACGTGGGTGGCCAGCAGGTAGGCGCGGTCGTCGCGCTCATTGTCGTCGTTCAGGCGGTAGCCGAACTTGGACGAGAGCGCGATGCGGCGCGCGGTGCGCACCGTGGTGGTGGAACCGTCGCTCCGGCGCTGTACGTCTTCCTTGAAAAAGCCGCTGGCGACGTACTGGTTGTTCCAGCGGTCGATCTCCTGGCGCGCGTCGATTTTGCCGGTGATGGAGGTGCCGGCGGTGTTGCCGGAGACGCTGATGGCGCCCAGTTCGGCCGAGGTATGCCAGCCGCTGGTGGACGGAAGCGCCGGGGTATCGGCGCAGGCGGCGCTGCAGGCGGCGGCCAGGGCCAGCGCGAGAATCGGGGACGATGTCATGAGGTCGTAGGGCGAGTGATGATCGTGCGCCATTATAGGCGATAGCGTTTTCAGCGGCACACCGGTGCGCTGAGGTGCTAGTGCAGGGCGATGCGCCGGGCCCGCAGGGAGGCGGCGGCGCTGTCCATCAGTTGCATGGCGCGGCGGGCGGCCTTGAGGGTGGCGACGTCGCGCGCCAGGCTGCGGCTGGGCGGATCGAGGCGCCGCAGTCCGCCCGCCGACAGGCGCTCGCGCGCCGTGCGCAGGGTGGATGCGACAGTGGGCGCGGCGGCCGGCGCATTGCCCGCCTCGCCGCCAGCGAGCAGGGCGACGCTGCGCTCGCCGCCCTGGCAGGGCTGGTCGGTCAGGGTGACGTGGCCATCCGCCCCCACGCACTTGACGATGTCGGCACCGGCAAAGCAGCATGGCGCCAGTGCCAGGCCAGTAACGAGGAAGCTGCGTGCGAGAGTCTGGCGGTTCATGGAGGGCTCCTGAGATCGATGGGGCCAGTGTGCGCGCGCACGAAAAAGTTATCTGTTCGCCACCACACGCTGAGCGGATGCGCGCTGCATAAATAATTGAACAGCAGAACTGCTTTTAAATAATTATTGTCCTGAAAACATGCGACTTGGTATGATCGCTTGGGTTTGCCAATTGCTCACCACTTCGGGACATCCGCTTCAACATGCATATCCGCGCCTATCTGTTCCTGATGGCCGCCGCCGTCCTGGTGCCGGTGGTGGTGTTTTCCGGCCTGGCGCTGGGCATGCTGCGCGATGCCGAGCGGGCCACGGCGCTGCACAGCCTGAGCGAGACCGCCAAGAACGTCAGCCTGCTGGTGGACCGCGAGCTGTACAGCGCCGAGGCGGCGCTGCAGGTGCTGGCCGCTTCGCCCTCTCTCGCCAAGGGGGATCTGAAGGCGTTTTATATTGAAGCGCTGACCGCGCGCCGCGGCGCCACCGGCTGGACCCTGCTGCTCGACGGCCAGGGGCGTCAGCTGGTCAATACCTATTTGCCGGATGGCGCCATGCTGCCTTACGGGAATCTGGCGCAGGAGCGGGTACGGCAGGTGCTCGCGCGCGGCGCCACCCTGGTGTCGGACGTGATTGCCGGTCCGGTGGCGCAGCGCCTGGTCGCCACGGTCAATCTGCCGGTCAAGGGCGGCGGCCAGGTGCTGGCGCAGGCGCTGTCGACCGACCATTTCATCGATCTGATCGCAACCGTCAAGGCACCGGAGGGATGGCGCATCGGCATCATCGATAGCCGCGGCAACTTCGTCGCGCGCAATCTGCGCGCCGAACAGCTGGTGGGCAAACCGGCGCGCCCGGAACTGGTGGCGGCCGCCGCCAGAGCCGAGAGCGGCACGGTACGCCACCCGACCCTGGAAGGGGTGGAGAGCTATGATGTATTCACTCACTCGGCGCTGTCGGGCTGGACCATTGCGGTGGCCGCGCCGGTCGAGCTGGTGGAGCGCTCGGCGCGCCAGGCTTCGCTGGTGGCCGCGCTCGGCCTGCTGGCGGCAATCGTGTGCGCGGTGGCGCTGGCGGCGTTTTTCGGGCGCCAGCACGTGCGCTCGATTGGCCGGGCGGTCAAGGCCGCGGCCGATCTGGGCAAGGGAATACCGCCCGCGCCGGTGCGCTCGCACGTTACCGAGGTGGCCGAATTGCATAGCGCGCTGCACGCGGCCGGCGAACAGATGGTGCAGGCCCAGCAATACCGCCGGCATGCCGAAGCCGAGCGCGAACAGCTGCTGGCCAGCGAACAGCAGGCGCGCCGCACGGCTGAACAGCAGAACAAGGCCAAGGATCAGTTCCTGGCCATGCTGGGGCACGAGCTGCGCAACCCGCTGGCGCCGATCAGCACCGCCGCGCAGCTGCTGCGCCTGCAGGCGCCGGATGCCAACCGGGTGCGCTATGCCAGCGAGGTC
>CBFGOU010000840.1:0-2306 GCA_965650445.1 uncultured Oxalobacteraceae bacterium
CTTCGCTGATGGCCAAGGGCCTGAACGTGGTCGGCCTGATGAACGTGCAGTTCGCGATCCAGAAGCAGGAGCGCGACGGCGAGCTGCGCGATACCGTGTATGTGCTGGAAGTCAATCCGCGCGCTTCGCGTACCGTGCCGTTCGTGTCCAAGGCGACCGGCCTGCAGCTGGCCAAGATCGCGGCGCGCTGCATGGTCGGCCAGAGCCTGGCTTCGCAGGGCATCACCAAGGAAGTCGTGCCGCCGTTCTACAGCGTCAAGGAAGCCGTGTTCCCGTTCGTGAAGTTCCCGGGTGTCGATACCATTCTCGGACCTGAGATGAAGTCGACCGGTGAAGTCATGGGCGTGGGCCAGACCTTCGGCGAAGCGTTTGTGAAGTCGCAGATGGGCGCGGGCGTCAAGCTGCCGGTATCGGGCAAGGTGTTTATCTCGGTGAAAGCCTCCGACAAGCCGCGCGCCGTGAAAGTGGCACGCGACCTGAAGGAGCTGGGCTTCCAGATCGTGGCGACCAAGGGCACCGCTGCCGTGATCAGCGCCGCCGGCATCGAATGCCAGGTGATGAACAAGGTGCTCGAGGGCCGTCCGCACGTGGTCGACATGATCAAGAACCACGAGATCGCGCTGGTCATCAACACGGTCGAAGAAAAGCGCAGCGCCATCGTGGACTCGCGCCATATCCGGGTGTCGGCCCTGGCCGCGCGCGTGACCACCTACACCACCATCGCCGGCGCGGAAGCGGCAGTGGAGGGCATGCGCTACCTGGACGATTTGCGCGTCTACGATTTACAAGGTCTCCACAAAACACTAAACTAAACGGTAAAGCAGCACCCCTCAACCACAGAGTTCGCGCGGCCTTGCGCCGTGCGCCTCTGTGGTTTTCACTTTTCAGTAGAGAACGCGAATACCAACATGAACACAACAGTTCCATTGACGAAATACGGCGCCGAACTGCTCAAGGAAGAGCTGCACCAGCTCAAGACCAAGGAACGCCGCATCGTGATCGACGCCATCGCTGAAGCCCGTTCGCACGGCGACCTGTCCGAGAACGCCGAGTACGATGCAGCCAAGGAACGCCAAGCTTTTGTCGAAGGGCGCATCGCCGAACTGGAAGGCAAACTGAGCGCAGCGCAGATCATCGATCCGGCCACCCTGGACGCGGAAGGCCGCGTGGTGTTTGCCTCGACCGTCGACCTGGAAGACCTGGAAAACGGCCAGAAAGTCACCTATCAGATCGTCGGCCTGGACGAGGCTGATCTCAAGCTCAATAAAGTGTCGGTGACGTCGCCGATCGCGCGCGCACTGATCGGCAAATATGCCGGCGACGTGGTCGAAGTGCAGGCGCCGTCCGGCCCGCGCGAGTACGAAATCCTCGAAGTCAAATACATCTGATGCTGCTGGCGCGTGCCCGGCTGCTGGTGATTGTGCTGTGGGCCGGAAGCCTGTGGACGGTCGGCTACCTGGTCGCGCCTACGCTGTTCGGCACGCTTGCGGACCGGGTGCTGGCGGGCACGATTGCCGGGAGTATTTTCCGTAGCCAGGCCTGGCTGTCGCTGGCGTGCGGCTGCCTGGTGCTGGTCTTGTCAAACGGAATTGAACCGAAGGCGCGCAAGAGCCTGCGCGCGGTTGCCGTGGCGATGCTGCTGTGCCAGGCGATCGGCTATTTTGGCTTGCAGCCGATGATGGCGTCGATCAAGGCAGCGGCACCGGGCGGGGTGATGGATGAGGCGGCGCGCAGCAGATTCGGCCTGCTGCATGGCGTGTCGGCCGTGTTTTATCTGGCGCAAAGCCTGCTGGCTGCCGTGCTGGTCATCAAGAACAAGTGAGCTGCGCCCTCGCGAAGGGGGCCGCCAAGGCCGGGGGCGGCCGGTTATTTGCCCAGTGCCGATTTCTTCTGGCTGGTCTGACGCGGTTTGGCACGCTTGATGGTGCCGCCTTCGGTCACCCGTTCATTTCCCTTGATCATGACCTTGGTCACGCTGGGGCGCTTGGTGCCGCTGGCGCTGGCTTTAACGATGGTCACTTCGCGCATGCCCTTGCCGGACTTGCCGCTGCGTTCCTTGACCACTTCCTTTTTCGGACGGTAGATCACCAGCAGCTTGCCGATGTGCTGCACCGGCGCCGCATCGAGCTCGGTGCAGATGTTCTCGTAGATTTCGGTGCGCATTTCGCGGTCGTCGCCGAACACACGCACCTTGATCAGGCCGTGCGAATCGAGGCTGGCGGAAATTTCCTTGATCACCGACGGGGTCAGGCCCGCTTCGCCAATGATCACGACCGGCTTCAGGCCATGGGCTTCGGCGCGCAGTG
>CBFGOU010000841.1:0-2303 GCA_965650445.1 uncultured Oxalobacteraceae bacterium
ACTCGACCGCATCGATGTGAAGGCCGACGGCGCACCCGACTACTACGGCGCGCCGCCGCCGCCGAAGTAACCGGCGCACCACCGCCGCCGTCCTCGCGCATGCGCGGGACGGCGAGGTGAAACTAGCGCACGCAGGTCACCGCCTTGGGATCCTGCGGCGGCTCGATCATCGGCATCAAGGTCGGCGCGAGGGTGGCCAGCAGCTGGGTCGGCAGCGCGCTGGTGAAGTCGTACTTGCCCGACTCGGGACCGTGCACATACGCGGTCATACTGCCGAAGAACCGTTCGCCGATGTTGAAGACGAAGGTCGCCGAACGGTTCACAAAGCGCGATTCGATCACCGCGCCGCCGCGTGCGTACACTTCGAAGCGCTGGTCGCCGGTACCGGTCTTGCCGCCCACGGCGACGATCTGCCCGTCAGCAAGCTTGAACGCCGTCTTGACGCGCTTGGCGGTACCGTCCGACACCACGCCGCGAATTTCGTTGGCGGTCACGCGCGCCACCTCGGCCGAGATCACCCGTTCAGCCTGGCCGTTCTTGCCATTCTTGACCAGCGTCTCGTACGGGGTGTCCTTGGCGAAGTGCAGCGAATCGACCCGCTCCACCTGCTTGCGCACGCCGCCGTTGACGACGATGCCCATCATCTCGGCCAGCGCGGAAGGACGGTCGGCCGAGGCACCCAGCACGGTCGCATACGACGGCACCAGCGAGTCGAACGGATAGCCCATCCTCTTCCACTGCGCGTGTATCTTCAGGAACGCTTCCACCTCCAGCAGGCCGGCGATGCGCTTGTCCTGCGCATGCTTGCGGTGCGTCTTGAACAGCCACGAATAGACATCCTGGCGCTCCTTGACGCTGGCGGCGATCATCTCGTCGTAGCCGGCCTTCGGATGCGCGCGCAGGTAGCCGACCAGCCACATTTCAAGCGGATGCACGCTGGCCAGGTAGCCGCGGTCGCCCAGCGACATGTTCGCCGGCGAATACTGCTCGTACATCTTGGCGCTCTTTTCTTCCGACACTTCGTTGGCCGAGTCCAGGTTCTCGTCGAGGAAGGCGCGGAACTGCTCCAGGGTGGCGTCCGGCGCAATGGTACGGTGGATGTTGGCAAGCCGGGTCGGCGTCTGGCGGCGCGATTCGAGCAGGGTCCTGGTCGCTTCCTCGGGCGTTTTGCCTTTGTACTTGGCCCAGAATTTATTCAGGAACTCGGTGCCCTCGCGGTCGGCGAAGCGGCTCAGGTATTCGCTGCGGCGCGGATCGTCGGCGTTGGCCAGCAGCGCGGCCGAGGAGCCGGGCAGCTGGAACATGTAGTAGCGCACCACGTCGCGCATCATGCGCACGAACACCAGGTTGGTCGAATTGCGCAAGCCTTCGCGCAGGGTCAGGATGCGGGCGTTATCGAGCTTGCTGAAGTTGCCGAAGGTGAGGATGCCGCCGCCGGTGAAAAACGCTTCGCCCGGATTGCCCGAGTACTTGCGCTCCATGGCCGCGTTGAGCATGTCCGGCAGGCCGCGCTGCTCGGCCTTCGGCAGCGCCATGAAGTAATCGATGCCCCAGCGCGACAGATGGTCTTTCGGGTCGACCGTGATCTTCGACAGCTCCTCCACCGACTTGGCCGAATAGCGCCGATGCAGCTGGTCGACGATGTCGAGGTAGGTGATCAGGGTGCGCAGCTTGGCGGTCGAACCCAGGTCCAGCTTGGCGCCATCGTTGATATCGAGCGGCTGGTCGTAGTTGTCGGTCTGGACGCGCAGGTAGTTGACCTTGTCGCCGCGTTCGAGCAGGGTGAAGCTGTAGACCACGTTGGCCGGGTCGCCGTTGCCCAGCATGCCCTTGCCGGTCAGGCCGGCCGCTTCCGCCTTGGCGGCGTCGCGCAGGTCGCGCAGCTTGGCGGTGACGGCTTCCTGCACGCGCGAATCGAGCGTGGACACCACCGACATATCCAGGCGGTCGAGGTTATACAGGCGGTTGTCGCCCAGCAGGGTGCCGAGATGGGCACGCACGGCGTTGGCGGCCTTGCGGCTGACAAAACTGTTCGCTTCCGGCGGCAGTACGCCCGAGGCGGTCGACGGATGCAGCTTGACGCCGAGGGCGGCGTCGCGCAGCTGCGGCGTGATCACGCCGGCCTGGGCCAGCACGCGCAGGTGCACGTTCGACAGCTCTTCCAGATCGTCGGCGCCGGCGCCCAGGTAGTGGGCCGGACGGCGCTGCGCGATCATCAGCGACAGCGCCTGCTTGTAGGCCAGCGCGACCTGCCGCGAGGTGATCGGCCCTTGCAGCTCCTTGTTCACTTCGGCGAAATCGCG
>CBFGOU010000842.1:0-2291 GCA_965650445.1 uncultured Oxalobacteraceae bacterium
GAACAGGGGGGCCTCGATGTTCATGAGTTTCTTCATGAAGTAGTTGAGGGCCGAACCCTTGCCGTTGGTCTCGAAGGTGGGGAACGTCTCGCGGGCGTGGCTGGAGTCGAGCATGAACTCGAACTGTTGCCAGTTGTTCGTCAACTTCTCGCCTTGGGCGATGGGCGTGCGGGAGGTGTCCTGGTTCTGGCGGTAGGCCGGTCCGAGGATCGACACGCCGAAGTCGTCGGTGTGGGTGGAGCCGTTCACGCCGTCGCCGGTGATGGCGCGGATGACGGTCAGGGTGTTGGAGGAAATGCCGGTCACCAGCATGTACTCCGACTCGACCAGAATGACATCGCCAATCTGGAAGTAGGAGCCGTGGTCCACGTCCACGCCGGTCTCGGTCGCATCCAGCGCCTCAGCCAACTGGTCGTAGGATTCACGCGGGGTCGAGAAGCCCCACGTCAGAAGGTTCTGCTTGACCGGATCCGGGGACTTGGCCTTGGTGATGAGTTGCAGAAGCGGCGTGCGCCGATTCTTTACCCGGTCCAGCCAATCGGGAAACGGTGTGGGGTATAAGCCGGAAGGAACGCCGCCGGTTGCGCCACTGATTGTGGTTAGAGCGGCGTTGCTATACGTCGCAGCCATGTCGTGTTATGTCCTTGCCCATTCGGGCGGTATCACGCAAAGAAGGAATCAATGAAGTCGTCGATGCTTCCGTTGGGGTCCCCCTTGGCGGGGGTGCCAGCGCCAGCGCCGACGAGATCGGCGTTCGAGGCGATCCGCTCTTGCGCCTTGCGAGCCATAGCCGCTTCGGTGGCCTTGGCGATTTCCGCCTTGGCCCGTTCGTAGCCACGGGTCTCCAGCGCCTTGTCACGGGCGATCTGGGACTTCATGGCGTCCGGCGAACCCAACTGGAGCAAGTGCTTGGCGTCGGCTTCGAGCGCCGTAAACTGGTCAGGGGAGAGGGCGTTTTGCGCGACCGTGTACCACGCGGCAAATGCCTTGGCGGCATCCTCAGCCACGCTCTCACGCTCCTGCACCTGAGCCTGGTATTCACTGGCGCGATGCGCCTGCACTTCGTTGACGAGTTGGCCGATGATGCGCTGCTTCTGTTCGGGGGCGTAGTTTTCCGCGTCCTCGAACCGCTTTTGCCAATCGGCAAACCTGGCCTCCTCCTCGCGCTGCCGTTGCATTTGCTCGGCGGCGGCACGGAGTTGGCGGAACTGCTCGGCCTCTTGACTGACTCCCGCCAGTTGGGCCTGCATCGCTTCCAGTTGTGCGGCAATGTCCGGTTGGGGTACGGCCTCAGCGACCGGGGGCGACTCGACTGCTTCGGTCGCCGCGATCTCGGGCTGGTCGGCAACGGCTTCTACGGATGCGGGCGGACTGTCGGAACTGGCCGGTTCTTCGGTCTCTACAGGCGGCTCAAGAGTCGCCGTGTACTGATCTATCCACGCATCAAGTCCAAGCGTATTGTCGTCCAAGCACACCATCCATTGTCAATGCTCACATCTACCTGCAAGCAATGATAGTCAGTGGTGTGAAAGATTGCAAATATCGTTGTAAGGTATTTACAGGCTAGGCGATCTGCCCGATGCGGCGGCGCTCACGCGACAGCCAATCCTGCGGGTATCGCTCGATGTATTTGCGCAGTTCGTAGTCGCGCTTGGCGGGGCGGTACTTGAACCAGTACCAGACCGGCCAGAAATGAAAGGCGACGGAAAAGCAGATCAGGCCGATGATGGTTGGTCGTGCCTCGATCTTGCGGCACAACCAAATCTGACTCCCCGCCGACGCCAATCCGAACAGCACCCAAAGCAATGTTCCCGGCATATCCGCCTCCTTTCGATCCCCCGCACAGTAGCACACATGTTTGTGTTTGGGAACTAGGTTGCGGCCTCTTGTGCTTTCTTCGCTTCATATTCCGCGTCCTGCATGGCAAAGTAGGCTTCAATCGAGTCGTCCGCGCCCGCCGCCCGCTGGTCAATTGCCCATGACAGGTACTTCTTCAAGTCTTTGCTGATCTCGATACCCTGATCCGCGAAGAAGCGACTCACCGCCGCCTGCCCCTGCCGGGACTGGAAGTTGTCAATCGGGCCGTACTGCTGCTCGAACGAATCCTTGACCTTGACGTAGGACTGATAGTCCTTCAACAGATCGACCTGGAACTGGGGCCGGTTGTACTCGGTGTTGAAACCGCTGCTGGACCCTCCGCCGCTGCCCTGCTTGACGCCTTCGGCAACCGCGTCGGTAATCATCTGCTCGGTTTCGCTATTGGACAGCGGGATCTCTCCGGTGGAGATCGG
>CBFGOU010000843.1:0-2290 GCA_965650445.1 uncultured Oxalobacteraceae bacterium
AGACCGCAGGCTATGTCGTCAACCGCAAGCGCGTGCAGCGTCTGATGCGCAGCATGGGGCTGGCGGGGATGGCGCCAGGGCCGAACACGAGCCGTGCACATCCGGAGCACAAGGTCTATCCGTACTTGCTGCGCGGTGTACCAGTGACGCGGCCGAATCAGGTGTGGTCAACGGACATCAGTGTGCCGCAGCAAGCGGCGTAGGAGATGAGGGTATGGCCCCTCGCAATCGGCTTGCAGGAGCAGGTTGCAAACCACCATAAGCGGCGCTGGTCAAAAGCCAGTGTCGTGAGCGTTATGGAAAAGGTGCCTTTGAGGCATCAGGTATGGATCAAGGAAGGCGAACAACAGTGAACTGCCGCTCAAGTGTCGAAAGTCTTCAGGTGACATCAAAACCGGGGAGTGATGTTGCCCCGCGATCAGTCTGGCCGTTACCTGCTTACGGGCCAGGCGGTGTCCGGCATAGAGGCAGCGTCAGCCTGATCCGGGCTCTTACGCTGAACTGCGGGAACCTTCGGTGGCGATGTAAAGCGAAAGGCACAAGCCCGAAAGGCAAGGCCGATAGTAGCGATGCGCCACCAAGGGACGGAGCAGCTCGTAGTAGTGTTGAAGCCGCTGTAATGGTGGTGGAGCGAAGGGGCTGCGTCATCCCGGCATTTGGCTGTGTCAACCGCGCAAGCGGGAGGAGCGCAGCCCAATGACCAAGCCTTATGACATTCCCAAGGCGCTTGTATGGGAAGCTTATAAAAGTGTGAAAGCAAATGGAGGATCTGCGGGTACAGACCGTGAGTCGCTGGACCAATTCGAGAGCCGCCTAAGCGGCAACCTGTACAAGCTCTGGAACCGTATGTGTTCTGGGAGCTATATGCCGCCTCCGGTCAAAGGCGTGGCCATCCCAAAGAAGTCTGGCGGGGTGCGCATGCTGGGTGTGCCGACGGTGGCGGACAGGGTGGCGCAAACGGTGGTCAAGCAACTGCTGGAGCCAGTTATCGACCCGATATTTCATACCAACTCCTATGGCTATCGTCCTGGGCGCTCGGCGCACGATGCGATCGCCATGGTGAGACGGCGAAGCTGGGAATATGACTGGGTGATTGAGTTCGATATCAAGGGCCTCTTTGATAACATCGAGCACGATCTGCTCATGCGGGCGCTAAGGAAACACTGTCAGACACCATGGGTGCTGCTGTACGTCGAGCGTTGGCTGAAAGCGCCAATGCAAATGCCGGATGGCGCACTTGTCGAAAGGACGCGAGGTACACCGCAAGGTGGAGTCGTCAGTCCTATGTTGGCCAATCTGTTTCTGCACTATGCATTTGACAGCTGGGTAGGCCGTCATCTTCCAAGCGTGCGGTTCTGCCGCTACGCTGATGATGGAGTGATCCACTGTCGAAGTTTGGCGCAGGCCAAGTTCGTCTTGGCAAAGATTGGCGAACGCTTCGGGCAGTGCGGACTTGAACTGCATCCTGAGAAAACGCGGATCGTGTACTGCAAAGACATCAATCGGCAGGGAGATTTCCCGTGTGTGCAATTCACGTTTCTTGGCTATACTTTTCGACCGCGCAAAGCGATGGACAAGTTTGGTCGCGTCTACGTGAACTTCGCCCCCGCCGTCAGTCGTGACGCCCTCAAGGCAATGCGGCAGACGATACGTGGGTGGCACCTTCAGCTGAAATGTGACAAGAGTGTGGCGGACCTATCCGCCATGTTCGATCCAATAATCCGAGGTTGGCATCAGTATTACGGTCGATTCTATGAATCGGCGATGTCTGCTGTGTGGAAGCACTTGAATGACTACCTGACACGCTGGATGATGCGCAAGTACAAACACCTTGCTCGGCATAAGACCCGAGCAGGGCACGCCCTCGGGCGGCTAGCGCGCAAGTTTCAGAATGCCTTCTGGCATTGGAAGCTAGGATGTTTACCTAATGCTGGATGATGGGAGCCGGATGAGTCGAGAGGCTCACGTCCGGTTCTGCGAGGGGCCGTGGGTGAAACTCCCATGGTCTACTCACCCGTACATCCAGACCGGCGAGGGATGGCTCTATCTTGCGGGCGTGAAGGATGTGTTCACCTGTGAAATCGTCGGCTACGCGATGGGTGAACGGATGACTCAGGCCTTGACCGCGCAGGCCCTTTGGCGTGCTGCCACCAATAAGCGGCCAGCGCCAGGATTGATTCATCACTCGGACCGGGGTAGCCAATATTGTGCCCATGATTACCGGAAGCTGGTGGAGCAATTCGGCATGCAAGCCTCCATGTCGCGCAAAGGGAACTGCTATGACAATGCC
>CBFGOU010000844.1:0-2289 GCA_965650445.1 uncultured Oxalobacteraceae bacterium
CGCAACAGCGCGCGCGCAATGGGACAAGGCCAGCCACACGGCGGCCGGCGGCGGGCCGTTCCCGTTCCGCACCAGCGTGACGGTGCGCCGGCGCGGCGCGGCGGTGCCGCAGACACTGGTGGTGCGCTTTGCCGACGGCAGCACGGAGCAGGCGCAGTTCAACCCACCGGCCGGCATGCAGGAACGCTGGCAGCGCTTCACCTGGACCAAGCCGGTCAAGGCGGTGTCGGCGCAGCTCGATCCGGCGCGGGAGCACTATCTCGATGTCAGCAAGCTCGATGACAGCCGCACGCTGGAGCCGGACACGCGCGCATCGCGGCGCTGGAGCGGCGCTTTTGCCTCCTTCGTCAATCTGCTCTTTTCCATGCTGGCGGGCGTATGAAGACAAGCATGCTGGCCATCGCCGGGGCGGCGCGCAGCGCGCTGCAGTGGCGCCTCCTGTTGCTGTGGGCCGCCTTCCTGCTGCTGCCCACCCTGATCATCAGCGCGCCGGTGTGGCGCGTGCTGGCCGCCAATCTCGATTATTCGGCCGACGCGGCGCGCCTGGCGCAGACGCTCGACCTGGTGGCGCTGTCGGATCTGCGCGATTTGGCCGTGCGCCAGCGCATGCTGCTGTCGTATGCAGGTTTGCTGGGCGTCGGGGTGACACTGCTGATCGCGCCGCTCCTGACCGGCATGGCGATTGCGGCGGCCCGCTCGGACACGCTGCTTGGCGTGCGCGCGCTGCTGGCCGGCGGCCTGCAGCACTATTTACGCATGCTGCGCATGGCCATCTGGGCGGTGGTGCCGCTGACGGCTTCGCTCGCGCTGGGCGCAGTGCTGCGCGATACGGCGGGCAGCGCGTCGGCGCGGGCGCTGGTGGAATCGGATGCCAATATGTGGCAGGCGCTGGCGGCGCTTGGCGCGCTGGTGCTGGTGGTGGTCGCGCATGCGGGCGTGGATGCGGGCCGCGCGATGCTGGCGCTGGATACGCGGCGCGCGTCAGCCGTGGCAGGATGGTGGGCCGGTGTGCGCATGCTTGCGCGCCAGCCGCTGCGTACGTTCGGGGTGTATCTTGCCATTACCCTTGCAGGCATGACGCTGGCCGCGCTGCTGGCGCTGCTGCTGCTGCGGCTGTCCAGCCTCAGCGAGCCTTATCCGCTGGCGGTTTTTGCGCTCACGCAGGTGACGGTGGCGGTACTGGCCTGGATGCGCATCGCGCGGCTGTTCGCGCTGATCCGGCTGGCGCGCACCACGGCGCCCCATACTCATGCAGCGCAGGCAAGCAGGTCTTCATTGAGTTAGCGGGGTATGGGTCCGCCGCGTTCGCGCGGACGACAGACGTACACATACGCGCTCCGTTTGAATTGCGGCGATGCGTCCCCATTTGAGGGCAATATTGACGGAGAAATGACCATGACAGCTGCGCTTCCGACCTATTTCGTCTCCCACGGTGGCGGCCCCTGGCCGTTCATGAAGGACCAGTACGGGTCCGTGTACGACAAGCTGGAAGCGGCGCTGGTGGACATACGCCGCCAGGTTGGCGCACAGCCCAAGGCGGTGCTGGTCATTTCCGGGCACTGGGAGGAGCAGGTGCCGACGGTGTCATCGAGTCCGAACCCGCCGATGATCTACGATTACGGCGGCTTCCCGCCGCACACCTACCAGATCAAGTATCCTGCCCCGGGCGATCCGGCGCTGGCGCAGCGCGTGGCCAGCCTGCTGCAGGCGGCCGGCCAGCCGGCCGCGCTCGATCCCCGGCGGGGCTTCGATCACGGGACATTTTCGATGCTGTATCCGGTGTATCCGGAGGCGGACATGCCGGTGGTGCAACTGTCGCTGCAACAGCACCTGGACCCGGCCACCCATCTGGCCATCGGCCGCGCGCTGGCGCCGCTGCGCAGCGAGGGAGTGCTGATCATCGGCAGCGGCCTCAGTTATCACAATCTGCGCCAGTTCGGGCCGGGCGGCAAGCAGGCGTCGAAGGAGTTCGATGCGTGGCTGCAACTTGCGCTGGCGCTGCCGCCGGCACAGCGTTCCACCGCGCTGTTGCATTGGGATGAGGCGCCCTACGCGCGCCTGGCCCATCCGCGCGAAGAGCATTTGCTGCCGCTGATGGTGGCGCTGGGCGCGGCAGAACAGGAACAGGCCGCCTGCGTGTATCACGAAGATGATTTCTTCGGCAATCTGACGGTGTCGAGCTTCCGCTTCGGCGCGGCGCTGGCGTAGCAGCCTGTCGGGCTTAGGGCGTCGACGCGAAAAAATAGCTGGTCGAGGCCAGATTTTGACGGTTTCGCAGTGCCCATAGCG
>CBFGOU010000845.1:0-2274 GCA_965650445.1 uncultured Oxalobacteraceae bacterium
GCTCGTCTTGGCCACGCTCGAGCGTCTGGGCATCCGCGCGAAAGCAGCTCCGCGCAGGTCGCGCGATTACCTGACCTTCTGGACGGACGCCTGTCGGTGGGCGTGCCGGGCACCGTCAGCGGCTGGCACGAGGCGCTAACCAGCTATGGCAGCATGTCGTTCAAACAGGTGCTGACGCCCGCCATCGGCGTGGCCAGCCATGGCTTTGCAGTCACGCCGCACCTGCACGGCCAGATCGCCGCGAACGTGGACCGCTTCCAGCGCTTTACCAGCACGGCGGCGCTCTATCTGGACAAGGGCAAGGCGCTGCGGACCGGCACCACGCTGCGCAATCCCGACCTGGCCAAGGCCTACCGGGCACTGGCCGCGCGCGGCCCGAAGGCGTTCTACACCGGCCCCATGGCGCGCGCCATCGTCGCCGCCGTCAACCAGCCCCCCACCGCGCCGGGCTACCGCGTGCGCGCCGGCGCCATGACCCTGGCCGACCTGGCCGATTATGCAGCGCGCATACGCCAGCCGGTGCGCACGACCTACCGCGGCTACGAAATCTTCGGCATGGCGCCGCCCAGCAGCGGCGGCACCACCGTCGGCGAAGCGCTCAACATCCTCGAAGGCTACGATCTCAAGTCGCTGCCGCGCGCGCAGGCCGAGCACCTGTACATCGAGGCCAGCCGGCTGGCGTTCGCCGACCGCAACGCCTACCTGGCCGATCCCGAATACACCGATATTCCGGTGGCCGGGCTGCTGAACAAGGACTACGCGACCGAGCGGCGCCGCCTGATCGACCTGGGAAAAGCCATGGCGAGCGCGCCGGCCGGCGATCCGTATCTGTTCCAGAGCGACCCGAGCGTGCCGCAGCGCCCCGCCGGCGTGCACCCGCGCGCCGAAAGCGCGCACACCACCCACCTGACGGTGTCGGACCGCGACGGCAACGTGGTGGCCTACACCTTCACCATCGAAGCCTGGGGCGGCAGCGGGATCGTGGTGCCGGGCTACGGCTTTTTGCTCAATAACGAGCTGACCGACTTCAATTTCAGCGCGCCAGATCCAAACGTGCCCGAAGCGGGCAAGCGCCCGCGCAGCAGCATGACGCCGACCATCGCCTTCAAGGACGGCAAGCCGGCCTTCACCATCGGCACCCCGGGCGGCGCGACCATCATCACCACCGTGCTGCAGGCGATCGTCAACCACATCGATTTCGGCATGCCGATGGCGCAGGCCATCGAGGCGCCGCGCATCAGCAACCAGGGCGGGAGCGTCAGCGACGTCGAGCCGGGATTTGCCGGCAGCACCCAGGCCACCGCGCTGGCGGCCTACGGACAGCGCTTCGCGCCCGACCCGGCCGAAATCGGCGCCGCCAATGCGCTGGTGTTCAACGGCGACGGTACCGTCACCGCCGTCAGCGAAAGCCGCCGCCATGGCGTCGGCGGCGCGCTGGTGCAGTCACGCGCGCATTAAGCGCCGCGCTGCGCCGGAAAGGCTGGAGGCGCGGCCATCATCTTGCGCCAGCGCGCCGCGCCGATCAGCCAGGCTGCCGCCAGTACCAGGGCCAGCACCAGCGCCATTGCCACCTTGTGAGTGACCAGCAGTGCGGCTGCCGCACCCGCGGTCATCAGCACGCTCACGCCCAGCCCCTGCCGCCATTCGACTTGCGCCCGCGCGGCGTGGTCGCGCAGAGGCAGCCAGCCGAGCGGAATCAGCGTGCAGCACATCAAAATGAAAATGCGCTGCAAGGCCTCGCCGGAGACCTGCCAGTACGCCAATACCGCGATCAGCAGGCCCGTGTACAGTACCCACTCGACGAGCAGTGCGCGCACCACCTCGGTCGCGAGCACCCGATTGAGCAGGAAGGGGCGCGGCACGCCCGGCGCGAGCCGTACCAGCGCCTGTTCCTCCGCGAAGTACGCAATGACGCGTCCATAACGGGCGACCGACCCCAGCAGCACCACCGCCGCGAACAGCGTCGCCATGACCATAACGAACGCGGTCATACCGGTGTCGTGCGGAAGCGCCGGCGCCAGCGTGAGCACGGCCAGCCTGGCCAGCGCCAGCCCCATCGCGCCGATGACAGCCGGCACGGCGATATAGTAGCGGTGCCCCGTCGGTCCAAGCGCATGCATCATCAAGGGGCCGGGACGGCGCCGGGCGGCGTCACGCGCCAGCACCCGGGCGTACACCGGCCTGCGCGAGCGCGTTGCCTGCAGCCGCACGAAGTCCTTGCTGCTGCTTCGGGCTGCAACGCTCAGCAAGCGTTTGCGCTTGGCGTCCGCTTCG
>CBFGOU010000846.1:0-2270 GCA_965650445.1 uncultured Oxalobacteraceae bacterium
CTGGCTGGCCACGGCACCGTCGAGCTGCGAACGGCGCTGCACGGTGAGGCCGCGCGCGCCGGCCAGCTGCGCCACTTCGTCGAAGCGCTGCGGGTGGCGCGGCACGATCAGCAGCAGCAGGTCCGGCGGCAGGCCGCGCGCGCCCTGCAAGGCGTCGAGGATCAGGCTTTCCTCCCCTTCGCGGGTACTGGCGCACAGCAGGACCGGGCGCGCGCCGATCCGTTCGCGCAGCCAGGCGCCGGTCTGCAAGGCGGCCGGCGGCACCACCACGTCGAACTTGATGCTGCCGGTGACCGCGACGCGGGGCGCGCCCAGCGAACGGATGCGCTGTGCGTCGGCCTCGGTCTGCGCCGCCACCAGCGCGATGGCGCGGGCGGCATCGACCATCAGGCGGCCGAAGCGCCGGCCGCGCCGCAGCGAGCGTTCCGACAGGCGCGCGTTGACCAGGGCGACCGGCACGCGGCCCTGGCAGGCCGCGATCAGGTTAGGCCATACCTCGGTCTCCATCAGGATGCAGATGCGCGGATCGAAGTGGCGC
The DNA here is from genome assembly GCA_965650445.1 of uncultured Oxalobacteraceae bacterium. GTDB lineage: Bacteria > Pseudomonadota > Gammaproteobacteria > Burkholderiales > Burkholderiaceae_D > Telluria_A. The sequence goes on from CBFGOU010000846.1 coordinate 539, forward strand.
AGGAAGCGCCTGACCATGATCCGGGTGTCGTAGGGCAGGTAAGCCTGCACCAGCCGGTCGCCGTGTTTGCCGAACAGGGCATGGCCGGTGGCGCGCCCGGTCGGGGTCATGTGGGTCAGCACGATGCGGCTGGCCGGCCAGGCCTGCATCAGCGCGTCGATCAACGGTTCGGCCGCGCGCGTTTCGCCCACCGAGACGGCGTGCACCCAGATGCTGTGGCGCGCCTCGATGGCCTTGCCGTAAAAGCCCAGCCGCTCGGCCCAGTGGCGGCGATAACCGGGCTCCTTGAAGCCGCGCCACCACAGGCGCGCCAGCACCAGCGGCATACCAAACCACCACAGCGCCGTATAAAGTAGCCGCATCAGGCCGCGCCCAGCAGTGCGCGCGCCGCGGCGATCACCTGGTCGGCCGAAGGCGGCGCGCCCTGCTCACCCAGGTTGACGATGCGCGGCGACCAGTTGCCTTCGGTTTTCCACCGGGGCGAGTCGGCGTAGATTTCCACGGTCGGGCGCACGAAGGCGGCGGCGATGTGGGTCAGGCCGGTGTCGACGCCGACCGCCAGCGCGGCATGGCACGCCAGTTCCACCGCATCGTCCATCGAGAGTTTGGGCAACACCTGGGCGTTCGGCATGGCGGCGGCAAGCTGCCCGGCATCGCGCTGTTCGGCGGGCGAGCCCCAGGCCAGCAATACCGGCATGGGTGCCAATGCGGCGCCCAGGGCGATCCAGTTCGCCGGCGCCCACTTCTTGGCGGCGCGCGCGGTTCCGTGGAAGAACACCGCATACGGCTCGGCCGGCAGCCAGTGCGGCCTGGGACCGTCGCCGGGCGCGGGCAGGCCGAAATCGGGCGGCGCGTCGAGGGTATAGCCGAGCGCCCTGGCGGCCACCATGCGCCCGCGCGCGACCGCGTGGGTGCGCGGATCGAGCGGGATCGACAGGGTATGGAAGATGCGCGAGATGCCTTCGTACCCGGAGCCTTCGCTGCCGTTGGCCAGGCCGACCTTGCGCCCGCCCGGGCGCACCCGCGCCGCGCCCATGATCACGCCGGTCTTGAGCAGGCCCTGGGTGTCGAACACGTAGTCGTACTGCTCTTCGCGCAGGGTGCGGAAGAAGGCGCCGATCTCGCGCCGGGTGGCCGCCTGGCCCAGGCTCTTGCGCCAGCGCCGCAGCGCCCAGGGGATGATCTTGCGCACGTGCCGATTGCGCCGCACCAGGCTGACGTAGCCCTCCTCCACCACCCAGTCGATGGTGGCCTCGGGATGGTGGCGCAGGATATCGGCCACCATCGGCAGGTTGTGCAGCACGTCGCCCAGCGACGAGACCCGCACCAGCAGGATCTTCACTTTAGAACGGCAGCTGCGCGTCGGGTTTGGCCGCCACGATCACACGGCGGAACTCGGCCTGGATGCGGCGCAGCGCTTCCGGGGTCTCGGCCTCAAAGCGCATCACCACCACCGGAGTGGTGTTGGACGAACGCGCCAGGCCGAAGCCGTCGGCGTATTCCACCCGCAGGCCGTCGATGTCGATGATGCGCTCGGCGCCCTCGAATGTGGCGCCGGTGCGCAGCGCTTCGATCAGGGTCACGCTTTCGCCCTCGGCCAGGTGCAGGTGCAGTTCGGGCGTGCTGTCGGACTGCGGCAGCGCGTTCAGCAGGGCCGACGGGTCGGCCACGCGGGTCAGCAGTTCGAGCAGGCGCGCGCCCGAGTACAGGCCGTCGTCGAAGCCGTACCAGC
>CBFGOU010000847.1:0-2267 GCA_965650445.1 uncultured Oxalobacteraceae bacterium
GGGCGCCGGGACGCAATATCGGCCGGCCGGTGTGGTCGCCCGCGCTGGTGGGCTGGGTCGGCGGCGGCGGCTGGAGCGTGACGTTCAATAGCGGCGGCGTGCGCCGTCCGGCACCGGCGCAGGGCTGGTATCCATTGACCCCGCGCGAGACCTTCGTGCCGCACTACGGCATCTCGCAGGATCGGCTGCGCTACATCAACCGCCATGCGCGCGACGACGACAGGCACAAACACGATCGCGATCACGATGGGCGCCACGACGGCTTGACCGTGGTGCCGCAGGAACATTTCGCCCGGCGCGTGCCGGTGGTGGTGCCGTCCGTGCCGAAAGCCGTGGTCACGCCGCTGGCGCTGCAGACGGCTCCGGTAGCCCGCCCGCCGGTCCCGCAAGGGGTGGCGCGCGAAGTAGTGAGGCCTGGCCCGGACCGGCGCGACGGCGTGCGCGGCCAGCCGCGCTTCGAACGCAACGCCGATGATGTGCGCCCGGTCCTGTCGGTCGGCCGGCGCGAGGACAACCGCGGCAACGGCCGCCCCGAGCGCGACAACGACCGGCGCGACGACAATCGGCGCGATGATAATCGCGCCGCTGCCGCCCCGGTGGCCGTGAGCGCGCCGCCGGTCATGCAGGTTCAGCAGCCGCAACCAGTGGTGCAGCCGCAAGCGCAGCCGCAGCCGCAGCAGCCGCGCTGGGGCGTCGCGGCGCCGCGCCAGGACGACCGTGGCGAGGCGATGCGCGCACGCTTCGAGGCCGAGCGCGAGCGCCGCCAGCAGGAGCATGGCCAGCGCCAGGCGGCCCAGCCGCAAATGCAGCAGGCGCCGCGTCCGCTGGTGATGCCGGCGCCGGTGCACGCCCAGCCGCAACCACAGCCGCAACCGCAGTTCGCGGCCCAGCCGGCGCAGGTGGCCCGTCCAGCACCGGCGCCGCAAGCGGCAGCGCAGAGCGCTCCGGCGCCGCGCCATGAAGAGAAACACAACCAGAAAGCCGCCGACAATGAGGACAAGCCGTCGCGCGGGCGCATGTTGCGCTGAGGCATTAGTCAAGCGAATCGGCCGATTTTGGCTACAATGTGAACAGCGCGCCGCTCTGGCGCGCGCTGATTTCACTCAAGAACTGGATTGTGTATGCACCCGAACGCTGATTCCCTGATCGAATACCCGAGCGACTTTCCGATCAAGGTGATGGGAGCAACCCACCCCGATTTTGCCGCCACCATCGTCGACGTCGTGCTCGAGCATGACCCCACCTTCCACATCGGCCGCATGGAAGTGCGGCCCTCGGCCAAGGGCAACTACACCGGCCTGACGGTCATGGTGCGCGCCACCAGCCGCGCCCAGCTGGACGACCTGTACCGTGCCCTGTCCGGCCACCCGATGGTCAAGATCGTCATGTAAGGACCTGGCCGGCAGGGCCGGGGCTAACTGCGCGGCTAACTGAACTATAATGTCGGGCTATTGCCACCGCCCCGCGTCCATGTCTTCTCCGTCCACCGGCCCCGCCGTCATCCGCCATCTCGGCCACGCCGAGTACGAGCCGACGTTCGCCGCCATGCGCGCTTTTACCGACGCGCGCCAGCCCGACACCCCGGACGAACTGTGGATCGTCGAGCACCCGCCCGTCTTTACGCTGGGCCTGGGCGCCGACCGCGGCCACGTGCTGGCCCCGCAGGGCATTCCCGTGGTGCAGACCGACCGTGGCGGCGAAGTGACGTACCACGGCCCCGGCCAGGTGGTGATCTACCTGCTGATGGACCTGCGCCGCAACAAGCCCGGCGGCAAGCTGTACGCGCGCCAGTTCGTGAGCAAAATCGAACAGGCCATCATCAATGTGCTGGCGGCGTATAATCTCGGCGGCGAACGCATCGCGGGCGCACCCGGCATCTACATCGCCGGCGGACCCCGGCAGGGCGCCAAGATCGCCGCGCTCGGCCTGAAAGTGCGCGGCAACGGCTGCACCTACCATGGGGTATCGCTGAATGTCGCCATGGATCTCGCGCCGTTTTCCTGGATCAACCCGTGCGGTTATGCCGGCCTGGAAACGGTCGACATGCGCAGCATGGGAGTCGATGCCCAGCTGGACACAGTACAACACGCCCTGGCCGACGAGCTGGTGCGGCAACTGGCGAGCGTGGAGACGCCGCTCGCATCAAACAACCCAACCCATGCCCTACCGGGCACGCAGCCAACATGACTTCCGACACCGATACCGGCCGCGGCCCCCCGCCCCCCGCCCCCCCCCCCCCGCCCCCCACCGCGACCCAAGGAACGGGG
>CBFGOU010000848.1:0-2264 GCA_965650445.1 uncultured Oxalobacteraceae bacterium
ATCAGGATCAGCGGCTGCTGCGCGCCGGGCGCCAGGCGGCGCAGCTCGCGCGCCGTGGCCATGCCGTCCATGTGGGGCATGTTCCAGTCGAGCAGCACGGCGTCGTACGGGCGCCCGGCAGCGTGGGCCTGCGAGGCCAGGGCGATCGCTTCGGCGCCGGAGGCCGCGCTGTCGGCCTCCCAGCGCCAGGCCGCGATGGTATTGGCCAGGCATGCGCGGCTGGTCTGGTTGTCGTCGGCCACCAGGATGCGCAGCGGGCCCAGGCCGGAGGCATTGCGGCGCGCGTCGCGCTGGTCGTCGGCCACCCGCAGCGGCAGCAGGATCTGGAAGGCGCTGCCCTGGCCTTCCTGGCTGTGCAGGGCGATGCTGCCGCCCATCAGTTCGGTGAGGTGCTTGGAAATCGTCAGGCCCAGGCCGGTGCCGCCGAAGCGCCGCGTGGTCGACGAGTCGCCCTGGGTAAACGGCGAAAACAGGCGGGCCTGATGCTCCTTGTCGATGCCGATGCCGGTATCGCGCACCATGATGCGCAGGAACACCACCCCGGGGGCCGGGGCCGGCGGCGGCACCGAATCGACCATCACGCTGACCTCGCCGCGCTCGGTGAACTTGATCGCATTACCCACCAGGTTGACCAGCACTTGCTGCACCCGCAGCGCGTCGCCCATCAGTTCCTGCGGCAGGCCCGGATCGACCCCGATGGCCAGTTCCAGGTCCTTGTCGCCGGCGTTGACGCTCATGATGGTGGCCACGGCGCCGAGCACGTCGCCCAGATGGAAGGGGCTTTCGGCCAGTTCCATGCGCCCCGCTTCGACCTTGGAAAAATCCAGGATGTCGTTCATGATCCCCAGCAGCGACTGGCCCGAGCTCCTGATCATTTCCAGATACTTCTTCTGCTCGGGATTGACGCCGGTGTGCGCCAGCAGATAGGTCATGCCGAGCACCGCGTTCATCGGCGTGCGCAGTTCGTGGCTCATATTGGCCACGAACTCGCCCTTGGCGCGGTTGGCCGCCTGGGCGCGGTCGCGCTCGAGTTCCAGTTCGGTGGCGCGCGCCTCGATCTCGGCCGCCAGCCGGTGCCGCTCGGTGATGTCGCGCGCAAACGCGTTGGCCACGAAGCCGCTGCCGTTATGGTAGGCCGCGATCGACAGCTCGATCGGGATGGCATGGCCGTCGCGGTGCAGCGCCGTCACTTCCAGGCGCTGGTTGACCACCGGTCCGGTACCGCTGCGCGCGAAGCGCTTGAAGCCGGCGCTGTGGGCGGCGCGCTGGTCGGGTGGAATGATCAGTTCGACCAGGTCGCGCCCGATGGCTTCCTGGGCGCTCCAGCCGAACGTGCGTTCGGCGGCGCCATTCCAGTCGGTGACCAGGCCGTCGGTGCCGAGCGCGATGAAGGCGTCGTTGGAATTGTCCAGGATGACGCGGGTGCGGCGCTGCTCCGTCACCAGCTGGGTCAGCAGCGGGCGCACCTGGACCTGCAGGGTCGAGGCGCCCAGCACGATCAGCACCACCAGCGCGACCACCAGCGTATTGGTGCGCTCGCGCAGCGGGCTAAACAGGGTCTTGACGTCGCTCTTGATCACCACGCCCAGGCCGAAATCCCGGACCGGGGTGTAGCCGGCAAACACCGGGATGCCGCGCAGGTCTTCGGTGACGGTCACCCCGGACTGGCCCAGCAGCGCGTGGTTGATCGGCAGGTTGATGCGCCCGTCGGGGCGGTACATGGGGATGCGGAACGGCGCCGGATAAAAACGGCTGGGCGCGCAGAAGGCGTCGGTCTGGTCGAGATTGCACAGCAGGACGTCGGAGGAGGCGCTGCGCGCGCGGATGTCGGCCAGCAGCTGGTCGAAAATCGGCAGGCGCTGCTCGGCGGCGATGCGCCCGAGCAGGCGCGCGCCGTCGCGCACATCGGTTTCGGTGTAAAGCGAATAGCTGCCGTCCCAGATCAGTTCGGCCGCCTGCCCCGGCTTGCCGAGCGGCTGGCGCGACACCCCGGCGCCGCGCGTGAAGTCGCCGACACTGGCCAGCAGCTCGCCATCGGTGTTGTAGAACTGGATGGCGCTGATGCCGGCAGTGGCAAAGCTCCTGCCGATAGCGGCCAGGCGCGCGCGCCCGGCATGGTCGCCGGCGTCGTTTCCCAGCTGCTGCAACCGTTCGCGCACCGCGCTGTGGCTGGCCAGGTTACGCGAAAACCACAGGCTGGTTTCGAGGGTATTGCCGAGCGCGGCGGCGGTGGTGGTGGCGGTCAGCAGGGTATTGTCGGCGAT
>CBFGOU010000849.1:0-2262 GCA_965650445.1 uncultured Oxalobacteraceae bacterium
CTGCTCATGTTCTCGGGTGGCCTGTTGCTGCGCAGGCCGGCGGGCAGGGCCAGGGCCAGCTGCAGGGCGCTGACCTTTTCGTTGGGCGTCAGGCCGGAGCCGTTTTCCAGCACCAGCCCGGTGTCGTCGATGCCTTGGGCGCGCATCCAGTTGCGCACGGCCCGTTCGGCGCGCATGGCGGTGGTTTCGACGGTCGGCGCTTGCGGACGGCTGCCGTACCAGGGGTCGGGATCGAGGCTGCCCAGGCTTAAGAACAGGGTGCGCGCCAGCGCGTTGTCCGATGGCTTGTTGGTGTCGCGTACCGTCTCGGGCAGCGCGCGCGAAACATGTTCGGCCAGCTGCCTTGCGTCGGGCGGTGTCGGCCCTTCGATGCTGTCGCCGTCGATGCTGCCGCCCAGATTGGCCCAGATGGCGCGAAACGCCCGGTCGACATAATCCTGGCGCTCCATCACGTTGACGCTGTTGGAGGCCACGCAGTTCCTGGGGAAGGTCCCCAGCAGCACGATGCGCAGCCGCCCGCCGGGTTCGCGCACGACCTGCGGCTGCTTCCAGCCGGCTTCCCATTTGGCGCAGTCGGCGTCGATCAGGGTCATGGCCGAGTCCACCGTCACGCGCTCGAGCGCCGGCTGCATGGTCGGCTGCAGCTGCTGCGCGTTCGAGCGCAGGTCGAGCTGGAGCATGTTCTTGTTGAGCAGGAGCGCGTCGGGAATGACGTTGTAGTACGCGTCGGGCGATTCGTCGAAAGGCGGCGCGTGCGGGTCGGGTTTGGACGGGTTGAACAGCTGGCGGTCCTGCACCAGCCGCCCTTCGATGCGCTGCACGCCCTGGGTGCGCAGCGCTTGCAGCATGCCTTGCAGCGCTTCGCCGGTGAAGTCGGTATCGGCGCCGCCGCGCAGGTACAGATCGCCTTTGAGCACGCCCTGCCTGACTTCGGCGGTGGTGCGCAGTTCGGTACGGCCGCGGAAGACCGGTCCCAGCTGCTCCAGCGCGCTCAGGGTGGTGAGCACCTTGAGCGTGGACGCCGGCTGCATGGCCTTGTCGCTCTGGTGCGCGATGACGGTGTCGTCCCCGCGCAGGACCACCAGGGAGATGGCGTCCTGCGGGATCTTGGCGGCGGCCAGCGCCTGGCTGACCGGGGCGGGCAGTTCGGCCTGCGCGGCAGGCAGTGCAAACAGCAGGGCGAGAGCGAGGCGGCGCATCGGTTTGCCTCAGCCGAAGAACAGGTAGGCGACCAGAATGGCCGCGACGATGCCGGCCAGGTCGGCGATCAAGCCGGCCGAAATGGCGTAGCGGGTCTTGCGGATGCCGACCGAACCGAAATACAGGGCGACGATGTAGAAGGTGGTGTCGGCCGAACCCTGGAAGATGCAGGCCAGCCGGCCCACGAAGGAGTCGACGCCGTAGGTGCGCATGGCGTCGATCATCATGGCTTTCGATCCGCTGCCGGACAGGGGCTTCATCAATGCTGTCGGCAGCGCGGGCACGAAGTCGGTGTTCATGCCGAGACTGACGAACACCCAGTTCAGGCCGCTGACGACGAAGCCGAGCACGCCGGAATTGCGGATCACGCTGATGGCGACCAGCATGCCGACCAGGTAGGGAATGATGGTCAGCGAGGTCTGGATGCCGCCCTTGGCCCCTTCGATAAAGGCGTCGTAGACGTTGACGCCCTTGCGCATGGCCATGCCGATGAACACGATAATGATGGTGAACAGGATCAGGTTGCTGGCGACCTTGGACACCAGTTCGATTTCCGGCTTGCTCAGGTAATTGGTGAAGTAATAAATCAGCGCGGCGATGGCGGCCGTCATGCCGCCCAGCCAGCCGAGCACGACGCGGTTGAGCAGGTTGATGCGCTGCTTGAGCGAGACGGTGATAATTCCGGTCACGGTGGCGACATAGGTGGCGATCATGCAGGGAATGAAAATGTCCGACGGGTCCCTGGCGCCGAGGATGGCGCGCTGGGCCATGATGGCCAAGGGAATCAGGGTCAGGCCGGAGGTGTGCAGCACCAGGAACATGATCTGGGCATTGCTCGCTTCCTCCTTGTTGGGGTTCAGCGTTTGCAGGCTTTCCATGGCTTTCAGGCCGAACGGCGTGGCGGCGTTATCCAGCCCCAGCAGGTTGGCGGAAAAATTCATCACCATGTGACCGGTGGCGGGGTGGTCCTTCGGTACTTCCGGGAAGATACGCGAAAAGAAGGGTGCGATGACTTTCGCCAGCCAGCCGACCACGCCGGCTTTTTCGCCGATGTTCATGATG
>CBFGOU010000850.1:0-2255 GCA_965650445.1 uncultured Oxalobacteraceae bacterium
CGCTTGCGAACAGCAGATTCACCCTCGCCTGCCACTGCGCGGGCGTAATTTCAAACGGTTTTGCAGGCCAGCACAGGCTCTCGCATCCCACCAGCTCCCGGCCGTACAAATTGGCCGCGGCGCGCGCGAGCCGCATGAAATGGGTATCGCCCCCCGATTCCAGATCCTCTGTTTCGGGAACGTCGGCCATCCCATAGGATTGCAACAGGTCGCTTGGGCCGCCGTGGGCCTGAATGCGTGACGACAGGCCGTGGCGACGGTTCCATTCGATAAATGGCTTCCAGAAATTCTCGTTCAGAAGTTCGGACAGCGTCAGCCGGTAATCGGCCCGGATTCGCTCGCCGGTGTCGCCAGCGTCGAAATACGGCAGCGAGGTGCGTGCCTTCCAGGCCTCCATCCAGCCCGGCTGTAGCAGCAGCGGCAAATACGGTGTCAGGTCGTAGCCACGGCGGCTCTGGAACTGCGCCAGCAGGTCGGCGGACCAGTACATGTCCGGCATCAGCTCCAGACTGTCGACGAAGGTGGCGCGCAGGCCCCGTTGCGGTTTGCCTCCGGGGGCCAAGGGCGCGCCTACCCGTTGCGCATGGGCGTCGAACGCGGCGCGATTGAAGTGGTCGAGAACCAGCTGGGGCCCCTCGCCGGCGCCGGCCATCACAGAGCTGTCGACGGCGAACTGCTTGAAAACGACGATCTGCCAGTCGCCGTCAGCGGGCGGAATCCAGTCGAGCACGCCGTCCGCACGGAGCTTGTCGGTGACGACAATCCCGCCGGGAGTGTCAACGCTTCCCGCCGCCTTGACGACTGCGGAACGATAGTTCTTGTTGTTCTCCAGCGCCGGCGCAGTCCCCTTGACCGCGACCACGGCGACCAGTTTTTGTCGCGCTGCCAACCTGTCCCGCCAGTCCTGGGCGCGCGGATCCTTGTTGCGTGCGTCAAACGCCGACAGCGCGCCAAATTTACGTGTATTGCCTGGAACATTTAGGCGGATAGGGCCATTCAGCGGGGCGCGCACGCTGGTCAATGCTGGCGTCAACTCGAGTAAGGCCAACTCCGGCGTGATGGCGAAACCGCCACCGGAGGGCCAGGCAGAGCCAAACGTGCTGTCGATCCGCATGCCGCGCTCGGCCGCCGCATCGCCACAGATTTTCAGGTGTGCAAAGAACGTGGCGTTAGCGTAGTCGTGAACGCGCGTTCGCTCGTCTTTAGTCAGCTTGGGAATCGCCGGGTTGAATGCCTGGATCTCGGCACCGCCGAAGCCAGCCTGGTTCAGCACCTGTATCTCGCGGCGTAGTTCGTCGCCACTCACCGCGCCGCCTGGCCACCACCAGCGCACCCATGGCTTGGCCTGGGACGGCGGATACTGGAAAACTTGTTGAAACGTAGCTGCGTGCTGCTTCGCCTGCGCCGGTAGCACTGCCACGCCTGCCAGCGCGGTAATCGATGACAGAAAGTCCCTACGGTTGAAACGCATCCGATGTCTCCTTCAGTTGCTCTTGATGATGTAGATGTAATCGCCGCCATTCCAACCACGGGCACCTGCAAGTACGCGTCACCGCAGCCGCGCACTTGCGCAGGGAGCGCTATCGAGGCAGCACCAGCTTTGTTCGCGCACGCGTCAGGGGATACTGGCGCCCACGCCAGATAAACACGGAGGGCAATTCTTCCGGCTTGACGATTGTCGCGGTCAGCTTGCCTCGTGCGATGCGGTACGTCACGGCAACTGGACCGGCCGGCGTCTGCACAACTGCGTCAAGCGCAGTAAGCTTCCCGAGATGCGGGGCGATTCTTGCCCGCGCATACCCAGGCGCCACGGGCGCCACGCCAGCGACGATCTCGAGTAAGTCCGCAGTCGGATGTCCGCTCCAGGCATGCGTGTCAGAGCGCGTGTTTCCCGGCTCTTCGGGCCAGGTCGTAAAGTTCAGTGACAGCAGGTCGCGCCAGGTGTCGAGCAGCGCCAGATAGTCGGCGGCCCGCTCGGTGCGGGCGACCGCCTGGGCCAGGTACCAGGAAAAGTAGTAACTGGTGGGGATCACGCCCGCGGGCGCCGCAATACCGTGCTTCGTCGTGATGCGTCCAATGATGGCGCTCGCGTCCTGATCCGGGACGACGCCATACAGGATTGCCAGCGCATTGCCGTGCTGCGAGAAGATGGCCAGCGAGGGGTCATCCGCGATCAGACCGCGTGCGGCACTCCAGCATTTTGCGCGCACGGCAGCTTTTATTTCGTCTGCGAGGGCCGCGTCGCGCGCGCCCAG
>CBFGOU010000851.1:0-2254 GCA_965650445.1 uncultured Oxalobacteraceae bacterium
TTTGCAGCCCATCAGTTCTTGCCAACCGTGGGCTGGCTGGAACTGGCGGCGGGATCGCTCGCCGCCTGGCTGGCTGCAATGGCGGTGGCCATCGTGTTGGTGCTGCTCTACATGACCTTCCTGCAGTTCTTGCTGCGCAAGGGCGCGATCGATACGCAATGGCTGTGGTTCGGCCGCGATCCGGCCGGCCTGGAAGCGTATCGCCGCAAGCACTGGCGTCCCAGAACGCGCGGCTGAGCGCGATCCCAGTGTGATATCACGACGTCTGCCATACGCGCAGACCTCCCGGTGACGTAGCCATTATTCTGCTTGACTTCATGCGCTGACGTGTATACTGTATTATGTAATTAATACAGCATACAAGCCATGAGTCCTCCGTCAACCCATCTGTTTTCCATCGCCACCGGTTCATCCGAACCGATTTACCGGCAACTGGTCGAGCAAACCCGGCGCCTGATCGCCGGCGGCCAGCTCGCGCCCGGCGACCCGATGCCCTCGGTGCGCGAGATCGCCGGCGCCTTGACGGTCAACCCGATGACCGTCTCCAAAGCCTACGGCATGCTGGAAATGGAAGGCGTGCTGACGCGCCGCCGCGGCCTGGGCATGGAAGTGGCGCAGGCGCCGCCACGCGGGCACAGCGTGGCCGACCGCGCCGATCTGCTGCGTCCCATCCTCGAACGCGCCGCGCTGGAAGCCGGCCAGCTGGAACTCGATCCGGACACCGTCCTCGAGCTATTTTCAACCATATTGAAAGCAAAAAAATGACCACTCCGCTTGTTCAGGTGTCCTCGATCAGCAAACAGTTCAGCGGCCAGGCCGTCCTCAGCGGGCTGGACTTTTCCATCGAGCGCGGTCAGGTGGTCGGTCTGCTGGGCCGCAACGGCGCCGGCAAATCGACCCTGCTCGAATGCCTGCTCGGCCTGCGCGAAACCGATGCGGGCAGCGTGAGCCTGTTCGGCGAAGCGGCCGGCAACCTGTCCGACGGCGTGCGCGCCAAAATTGGCTACGTGCCGCAGAAGTCCGAACTGTTCGAGTGGCTCACGCCCGACCAGCTGCTGGCCTACTTCAAGGCGCTGTACCCGCACTGGAACGACGCCAAGGTCGAGGGCCTGCTCACGCGCTGGGGCTTCGATCAGTTCAAGCGAGCCAAGGCGATCAGCAAACTGTCCGGCGGCGAGCAGCAGCGCCTGTCGATCATCCGCGCGCTGGCGCACGATCCCGAACTGCTGATCCTGGACGAGCCGGTGTCGGCGCTCGATCCGGTCGGCCGGCGCGAATTCCTGCGCGAGCTGATCGACAGTGTGATCGAGCAGGGCACCACGGTGGTGTTCTCGACCCACATCCTGACGGACCTGGAGCGGGTGGCGCTGGACGTGGCCTTCCTCAAGGACGGCAGGATCGCGCTGCAGGGCCCGATCGACGAGCTGCTCGACGGCGCGCGCCGGGTGGTGGGGCCGAGCGCCTTGCTCGATGCGCTGCCGGTCGACGGCGAACTGCGCCGTACATGCGGCGGCGACGGCGCCACCCATGTCGTCACGCGTCGCCCCAATTCCGACTTGCTGGCGCTGGCCGCGCGCGAACCGGCGCTGCGCCTGGAGCGGCTGTCGCTGGAAGACCTGTTTGTCGAGGTGACGCAATGAAGCTGCCTGTCTGGCTGAACGAATGCGTGCCGGTGGTCCGCTACGCGGTGAAGCGGCGCAGTATGCCGGGAAGCAGCCGTTTCACGGCCACAGCGGGTGCCGCGCTGTTGTTGTTGAGCATATTTGCGCTCATGTTCACCCAGCTGTCGGCGTGGCAGGCGGTCTGCTTCGGCGCAGGCTTGCCGCTGGCGGGGCTGCTGAGCGCCACCTTCCTTCACTACATGAGCGGGGCGGCGCTGCAAAACACGCCGGCCAACGCGGCGCTGGTACCGCGCATGAACCGTCTGCTCCGGCGCACCGCGGCCATGCTGTGGTGCGCCGCTCTGCTGGGTTGGGCGATGGTCGGCGCCGTCGTGCCGCACGGCGCGCTGATCGTGCTGGTCGCCGCGCTCGCCCTGAGCATGCTGGCGCTGGGGCGTGGCGGACGTAGCGAAGGAATCGTTGTCTTCATGGTCGGCGATCTCGTGCTGGTCACCGGCGGCAAGCCGTTGCGCGATTTCGTCGAGCAGCCGCTCGTGCTGACAATCGCCGTTGGCTTGGCCGTCCTGGTGTCGTGGCACGTACTGCGCCTGGTGTTTCCGCAAGCTGGCGAAGTGACGATCGAAGCGGACGCC
>CBFGOU010000852.1:0-2240 GCA_965650445.1 uncultured Oxalobacteraceae bacterium
TGGTCATGGGCCGGAAGCGCATCTGGAACGCCACCAGCGGCGCGCGCGTGAGCGCATCGTGCTCGCTCCCGTTCTGCGGCACCGCATAGCCGAACTGCGCCAGCTTCTGCTGGAACCATGCGACGTCCGGCAACCGGGTTTCGTACAGCGGCAGCGCAGCCGCCATCCTGGCCGGATCCGGCGCGACGGTGAGGCCGGCGTCGGCCAGCTGCTTCCACGGGAACATCGGCCCCGGGTCCTGCTTGCGGGTGGGCGCCACGTCGGCGTGGCCGATCACGTTCTCGGGCGGGATATGGTGGCGCTTGACGATATCTTTCACCAGCAGGATCACCTGATCGATCTGCGCTTGCGGGAAGGGATACCAGATGCGGCCGTTCGGCCCTTCGGTAAAGCCCCGGTTGACGATCTCGATCCCGATCGAGCTGGCGTTCAGCTGGGTGTAGCCCTTCCAGTACGACACCCCGGCATGGTTGGCCTGGCGCGACTCGTCCACCAGCGCGTAGATCACCGGGGTCGGATCGTCGGTGACCAGGTAATGCGCGCTGACCACCTGCTCGGTGAGGATATTGAGCGAACTGTTGCGGTCCGATACCGTGTAGTGCAGCACCACGAACTTGGCGCGGCTGCTCTGGCCCTTGGCCGTGTAAGTACGGTCGATCTGCGGGCCGGTGGCGCAGCCGGTCAAAACAAGCGCGATCAGCGCGGCGAACAGGATCTTCATCGTAGGGCGGACCAGGGAGAGGTTGGGGAAGCGGCATTGCGTGCAGCGCCATGATGAGCGTGGCCGGGCGCATGCGTCAAGGAGGTTTCGATTGGCAACGCGGCGCGCATCGACGCCAGGATCAGCGGATGCAGGGTGGACGCGCGTCCGGCCAGCACCACCGGGCGTGCGCCAAGGCGCTGTGTCAGCGCGCGCGCCAGCCGGGCCAGTTCCCCGCCGGCGCGGTGCAGGATATCGGCCGCCACCGGATCGGCATCGGCGCTGGCCGCCACCGCCAGGGCCAGCTGGCCGACCGCGCCGCGTTCCTGGCCATAGATGAATTGGCGCGACGCGGCCCAGTCGTCGCTCCCGATATGGGCCAGTACCGCGCGCGACAACGCCGAGCTACGCCAGCGGCCCGGCTCTTCGTCCTCGTTGCGCCACACGTGGCGCAGGGCCTCGCGCGCGATCCAGAAGCCGCCGCCGCCATCGTCGAGCGTCACGCCGCGTCCGCCGGCCCGGTGAAACCGGCCGTCGCGGTCGATGAACGCGGCGATCGACCCGGTGCCGGCGTAGACCAGATAGCCCTCGCCGGGCGCGAAGCTGGTGAGGTAAGCGATCTCGATGTCGTTACTGAGCTTGATCGCCGTGGCGGGCAGGTCGAACAGCGCGGCCAGCAGTTCCTGCCATGGCGCCGCATCGCCACCGTAGCCGGTCAGGCCGGCGTGGATACGCATGGGGCGGGCGTGGCGCAGCACCGCGCCGGCCAGTTGTGCCATGGTCGCCTGCACGCTAGCGCGGCCCTCGGGGCTGGCCATCTGCAAGGCCGACAGGCCGGCCACCTCGCCTTCGGCCACGATGGCGCCGTCGGCCGCGGCCAGCGCCCAGCGGGTTCGGGTGCCGCCGGCATCGATGCCAAGGCCGATCGGGAAGGGAGTGGATTCCATCGGCATATGATACTGCCCGCAGGTTTTTCCTGTACGCTGCGTGCTCCAAAACAAGCTGAAGGGATGCGCATGAACGCAAGCGCAGTCGTGATCGCAGCGCTGCTCACCATGCCGATCGGTACGGCCCCTACGACAGCGGCATCCTGAAATACGAGCACACGCCCACATTTGGTATTCGAAGCGGATCACGACCAGGCTGTAACGGACCCGGCATTCGTTCACTTGAGCACGCTGACCCGCTCGCTCTCATTGCCCAGCCGGTCCACGGCGCTGACCACCACCGCGCGCGCGGCGCCCAGCTTGGCATCGTCGGCAACCAGGTAGTCGACGGTCGACGCGGGTACGACGGCAAAGCGCCACACGTCGCCATGGCGCGACCACACTGCATAGCTGGCATTGGCCTTGCCCGCCGCCAAGCCAAGCCTGACACCCCTGGCCTCGCGTCTGGCCGACACCCCCGGCGTGCCCGGCGTCTCACTGCCCGGCCACGGCGAAGCCGGCACCAGCGCCGGCAGCGCGTAATGCCGGGTTCTGAGCTGATCCGCGATGCCCTGCCGGTTATCCATCAGCGCCGCCATGCTGAAGTGCACATG
>CBFGOU010000853.1:0-2236 GCA_965650445.1 uncultured Oxalobacteraceae bacterium
CTGATTTTCGTGAACTGCATGGAAAAGCTGACCATGAATGCGCCCAAGGAAACCTTGCGCACGCGCCTGGGCGCGGCCCTCGATGCCGGCATCGATGGCATCACCATGTCGGCCGGCCTGCACCTCGGTTCGTTCGCCCTGATCGAAGACCATCCGCGCTTTCGCGATGCCAAGCTGGGCATCATCGTGTCCTCGGTGCGCGCGCTGCAACTGTTCCTGCGAAAGATTTCACGCCTGAACCGCCTGCCCGACTACGTCATCGTCGAAGGCCCCCTGGCCGGCGGCCACCTCGGTTTCGGCTTCGACTGGGCCGAGTACGATCTGCACACCATCATGGATGAAATCCACGCATTCATGAAAGCCGAGCAGCTGAACATTCCGCTGATCGCCGCCGGCGGCGTGTTCACCGGCAGCGATGCGGTCGGCTTCCTGGAAAAAGGCGCCGGCGGCGTGCAGGTGGCCCCCCGCTTCACCATGACCCACGAGTGCGGCCTGCCCGACAGCGTCAAGCAGGAATACATCCGCGCCACCGAGGACGACATCATCGTCAACGGCATTTCGCCGACCGGCTATCCGATGCGCATGCTCAAGAGCACCCCGGCGATCGGCTCGGGCATCCGCCCCGGCTGCGAATCCTATGGCTACCTGCTCGATGCCACCGGCAATTGCTCCTACATCAATTCGTACAATCGCGAAGTGCTGGCCAATCCGGACAGCAAGACCGTGGTGGTGATGGACAAGACTTGCCTGTGCACGCACATGCGCAACTTCAATTGCTGGACCTGCGGCCATTTCACCTATCGCCTCAAGGACACCACCCACAAGCGCGCCGACGGCAGCTACCAGATACTCAGCGCCGAGCACGTGTTCAACGATTATCTGTACAGCGTGGACAATCAGATCGCCCTGCCCGCGCGCGAGGAAATCGCCGCCGTCTGATTGCACCAGGACAGTGCACAAGCCACGGCTTGCCGTGGCTTTTTGTCGTCCTGGCCGAACAGGATTGAACCTTGCCCCTCATCTGCTGGTCGAATGGGCTCGTGTCGCACCAGGGGGTGCGCGTTCATCGACAAGGAAACGCATGCTTGCCAGTCAATCGACGGCGCGCGCGTCCGTGCTAACGGACCAGAGCGGAACCATCACCTCGTGGAATGCCGCCAGCCTGGCCTTGTTCGGGCGCGAAGCCGCGTCCGCGCTCGGCCAGCCCCTGTCGAGCCTGCTGGCCCCCGAATCGGCCCGCGAGTGCCGCGACTACTGGCCGCAGTTACTCAAGGTCAATAGTACCCTGCGCGTCAAAATCCGCCGCCCCGATGAGCGGCTCCGCCCGGCCTTGATGTCCATCGTTCCGCAATGCGATGACCAGGGCAAGGGCATCGGCTGCGTGGCGGCATTCACCACCTTGCTCGAGCGCAGGGTCTCGGAAACCTTGATCGTCGGCCAGACTCCGCTGGCCAAAATCGTCGATGCCCTGGCCGGCACGTTTTATGTGATTAATCGCGCCGGCAACTTTGTACTGTGGAATACCAAGCTCGAACAAGTCGTCGAAATGACGCCGCGCCAGCTGCGCAACGCCCGTGCGGTCGAGATGTTCGATCCGGCCGACCGCCCCGCCGTGGCCGAGAAGATCCGCCGCGTGTTCGAACTGGGCGAGGAAATCGTGGTGGAGGCGCGCTATGTCAGCAGCAACGGCGTCAGCACGCCGTATCTGATGTGCGGCACGCGGGTGTCCTGCCGGGGCGTGTACTACCTGTGCGGCATGGGCCTGGATACCACCGAGCGGCACGCCCAGGAAGCCCAGCTGCGCCTGCGCGAACGCGCCCTGCATGCGGCCAGCAACGGCATCGTGATCGCCCGCTGCGACGGACACGATACGCCCATCGAGTACGTCAATCCCGCCTTCGAGCGCATTTCCGGCTATCGCGCCGAGGAAGCGCAGGGCCGCGACTGCCGTTTCATGGCCGCGCCGGGGCTGGACGACGACGAGCGCGTGCGCCTGCGCGAAGCGGTGCTGGCGCGGCGCAGCGAGCGGGTGGTGTTTCGCAACCGCCGCAAGAACGGCGAGCTGTTCTGGAACGAACTGGCCATCACCCCGGTGCACGATGAATATGGCCTGGCGACCCACTTTATCGGCGTCATCAACGACGTGACCGCCAACAAGCAGCGCACCGACGACCTGGAGCACGAGGTCAATCACGATGCCTTGACCGGCCTGGCCAACCGCAACCTGATGTGGGAC
>CBFGOU010000854.1:0-2235 GCA_965650445.1 uncultured Oxalobacteraceae bacterium
CGTGACCCCAACCAAGTGATTTTGAGGAAAACATCGGCGATTGCGGAAAAAACAAAGGGCTCCGGATCGCTCCGAAACCCTTCTGTCGCAATGGTGGGCCGTGATGGATTCGAACCATCGACCAAAAGATTAAAAGAAAGCTGGCGATTCCTTTGAAAACAACCGGTTGCGCCGCTCTATTTTTCCGCCCGCCGAGCGTGGAACCATTGCTGGTCCTAAGCTCACTCGACAATTTTTCCGGCGTCTCAAGGGATATGCACGGGATCCACGACCAAGACTCCACCGTTTGACTCCGGTTACCGAGCCGTTGGCGAACTGGTGTGCCGCGACGTACGACCATTGTGAGCGTGCGGGCGGGGACGGCAATGAAAAAGGCGCCCAGCAGGCGCCTCCTCACAATCCAGCAGCAAATCAGGAGCGCTGCACGTTGGGATCCAGCCACGCCTGCACGCCCTGTAGCTCGGCCCCGATCTTCGCATTGAAGGTTCGCTCCACATCCCACGCAACGCCCCTCCCTTGGGCAAAGGCCGCGCGATACTTCTTTATCATGTTGCCCGGGTCGTTAGCCAGTTCCTGCATGAGCTGGGGTACACCCCAGATCGTCAGCTCGAAAGGTTCGCCGAACGCCTTCTGCAGAATATCCGGAAGGTCACCGTAGCGGATGGTGTCACCTGCCAGATACACGATCTCGTTGCGGATCGCAGGTGTGTGGAACACGATGCGCGCTGTCATTGCGCCGATGTCATCCGGCGTGGTCAGGGTGACAGCGTTGCTCGCCGAGCCCAGTGCGTTCACTTTATGCCCAATCAGGTCGACCACGCCGAAGTCGGGCTCGAAGAGGTAGCTGGTGAACATCCCAGTGGAGATGATCACCCAGTCCATCGCAGTCTGCGAACGCAGATACTCGCGCACGTCCAGCTGGGCGTCGAACAGATCCTGGGGGCCACCGCGACCAATGGCATCGAAATCGACACCGAACTGCCAAGGGAAGTAGCGGGGAATACCAGACTTCACCGCCGCACGCGCAACCTTCATTGGCGTATCGCGGCCTGCGGCATAGCCGGTGCATCCAATCACTGTGTCGAACTGCGCGAAGGTAGCCGCCAACGCTTCTACTGATTCAGTCACCAGATCACCAGCAACGATATTCACCCCCAAGGCGCGGATTTCATCGACCACCCGCTGCTTCTCCGGCAGTGCTGAGTCGATCGACGCCGCCCGTAGCATCACACTGATCCGTGTGCCTGGATGACTTACGGCCAAACGTGCAAGGTTCCGGATGACAGGCATTCCAAGCTCGCCTGCGCCAAGCACCAGGATCGACCGTGAGGGGATAGTGCTGATATGAGATGACATTGAAATCGCCTTGTGTGTGTACGATGGCGGCGATTCTGCTCGCCTAATGGCCCACACGTAAGAAGGCACATCGATGATACCGACCGCACCGTTCATGAGTCCGGAAGAACTCCTAAGGCATTCTCAAGCCATATGCGACGGGATGAGCGAGGACGAAGATGGACTGCGCCGGGAGGTTTTAGCGCACGCTGGTAGCCGCTGGTCCCTGGGTATCATCCATGCGCTTGGCGTGTATGGAACGCTGCGTCATGCCGAGGTCGCGCGACGGATGAAGGGAATCACCCAGCGCATGCTTACGCGCACCCTCCGGCAATTGGAACGGGACGGGTTGATCAGCCGGCAGGATTTCCGCGAAGTACCGCCACATGTGGAGTACAGCATCACAGCGCTGGGCAAGGACCTACTTGTACTGATGATTCCCATGTGGACATGGGTAGTGGCTCATGCGGAGGAATTCCGCCAATGCCGGCAGAATTTTGATTCTTCAGACGGGAAATGATGAGGTAGGCCAGCAGCGGCGCCGGCAGGTAGCTTACCCACTGGGGTGAGGCTCCAGCGCGTCATCACCGAGGTATTCGCGTCTAGGTCACATCCGACGCCAAGCGTTTGGCCTTGCATGGGCTACAACACCGGGGCGTCACCGACGGCGACAGCAAGACCGCACGTGGTCACGTCACCGAAGAGATGCGACAGCGCTACGACCACGAACTGCCGGTGGTTCAACCGCCTCACAAGCCGCACGTGCTTGAGCGTGGAACCACTTAATTTTTCCGGAAATATGAGAAAGGCGCCGCAAGGGCGCCTAAGTCGTTGATGCAATTGGTGGGCCGTGATGGATTCGAACCATCGACCAAAAGATTAAAAGTCTTCTGCTCTACC
>CBFGOU010000855.1:0-2229 GCA_965650445.1 uncultured Oxalobacteraceae bacterium
TCAACGGCGGCGCACACGCCGACAACAACCTGGACATCCAGGAATTCATGATCATCCCGGTGGGTGCACCGAGCTTCAAGGAAGCCGTCCGCTATGGCGCGGAAGTGTTCCACACCCTGAAAAAAATCCTGCACGACAAAGGCCTGGCCACCTCGGTGGGCGACGAAGGCGGCTTTGCCCCTTCCGTGGCCAACCATGAAGAAGCCATCAAGCTGATCATGCAAGCGATCGAGCAGGCCGGTTACGTGCCGGGCGAGCAGATCTGCCTGGGCCTGGACTGCGCCGCCAGCGAGTTCTTCAAGGACGGCAAGTACCAGCTCGAAGGCGAAGGCCTGGCCTTGACCGCCACCGAGTTCACCAACATGCTGGCGACCTGGTGCGACAAGTACCCGATCATCTCGATCGAAGACGCGATGGCCGAAGGCGACTGGGATGGCTGGAAAATCCTGACCGAAGCACTGGGCAAGAAAGTTCAGCTGGTGGGCGACGATCTGTACGTCACCAACACCAAGATCCTGAAAGAAGGCATCGACAAGGGCATCGCCAACTCGATCCTCATCAAGATCAACCAGATCGGCACCCTGACCGAAACCTTCGCCGCCATCGAAATGGCCAAGCGCGCCGGCTACACCGCCGTGATCTCGCACCGTTCGGGCGAGACCGAAGATTCGACCATCGCTGACATCGCTGTCGGTACCAACGCCTTGCAGATCAAGACCGGCTCGCTGTCGCGTTCGGACCGCATGGCCAAGTACAACCAGCTGCTGCGCATCGAGGAAGATCTGGGCGACATCGCCAGCTACCCAGGCCGTAGCGCGTTCTACAATCTGAAGAACCTGTAATTTAAGTATGACCGGCCAGCGCCATGCTGGCCGGTTGGAGCATCATGCGCCTCATCACGCTCGCCCTCGCCGCCTTGCTGCTGCTGATCCAATATCCATTATGGCTGGGGAAGGGGGGCTGGCTGCGGGTACACGAGATGGAAGCGCAAGTCGATGCCGCCCGCCAGAAGTCCGACGAACTCAGAGCCCGCAACGCCAAGCTCGAATCCGAAGTGCTGGATTTGAAGGAGGGCACCGGCGCCGTGGAAGAACGCGCGCGCCTGGAGCTAGGCATGATCAAGCAGGACGAAATCTACATCCAGGTTCTCGGCGCCAATGGCGCGCCCAAGGAATCCGCGACTCCGCTGCCGCCGCCGCCGCCGCCGAAGGAAGAGGGCAAGCATTGATGTAGTCAACGCGTCAGTAGTCGTTGGCGACTCCTACTTGATGTTCTGCTAAAGTAGACCTCCCTCGGCCACTTCGATTACTCATGCACATCAAGTCCATCGTCCCGGCGCTCGCCGCCGCGACCGCCTTCCTCGCGCTGTCCGTTCAGGCCGCGCCTGCCAAGCCCGTGCGGGTGCTGATCGTCAGCGGCGGTGGCTATCATAATTACCCGGAGCAGCGCCGCCTGCTGGAAAACGGCCTGAAGGCGCAGCTCAACGTCGAGGTGTCGCACGCGTATTACGACCCGAGCGGCACCGATCGGCCAACCCGTCCCAAGCTCCCCATCCTGACCGATCCGCACTACGGCGACGGCTACGACGTCATCATCCATGACGAATGCGCGGCCGATGAAGACGATGCGGCAGCGCTCGACAATGTGCTCGCACCGCACCGGCGCGGCATCCCGGCCGTCAACCTGCACTGCGCCATGCATTCGTACCGCTCGGGCACCTGGCGCGAGCCGGTGAAGCCAGGCGCTGCCAATGCCCGCTGGTTCGCCCTGACCGGCATGCAGTCGACCGGCCACGGACCGCAGCTACCGATTAAATTGAGCTTCGCGAACCCCGATCACCCGATCGCCAAGGGGCTGGAACTGTGGACCACCCCGAACGAAGAGTTGTACAACAACCTGAGCAATTTCGGCGTCACCCCCATCCTGGCCGGCGTCCAGCCGAACGCCGCCGATGAACGCGAGCGTAGCCAGCAGTTCACGGTCGCCTGGACCCACGAGTACGGTCCGGCCAAAGCCAAAGTGTTCAGCCTGACCCTGGCCCATAACGAAGCCACCATCGCCGACCCGCGCTACCTGAACCTGGTCGCGCGCGGCGTTGCCTGGGCGACTGGCCATCTGAAGGCCGACGGCAGCTTCGACGCCGCCATCCGCGCGCAAAAGTAAGGCGATTAGTCTTTGACATTCCGTCAAATTCGGAGTCTAATTTCTGCATCGACAGAAATTACTGAA
>CBFGOU010000856.1:0-2226 GCA_965650445.1 uncultured Oxalobacteraceae bacterium
ACCCCATGCCGACGCCGCCGCCGTGGTGCAGCGACACCCACGTCGCGCCGCCGGCGCCGGCGATGCGCCGAAGGGTGCGAAGCTCGTTCATGGGTTCAGTTGGTCCGGGTGATTTTGCTGAGATGGCGCGGACGGTCCGGGTCCATGCCGCGCGCCTTGGCCAGCCTGGCGGCCATCACATAGAAGGCCTGGATCGCCACGATGGGATCGAGATCGGGCGTGCTGGCCACCGGCAGCGTCAGGTCGCGGCTGGCCACGTCGGCCGGCGCGGCCAGCAGCACGCGCGCGCCGCGTCCGCGCATTTCCTCGGCCAGGTGGACCAGGCCGGCCTGCGCCGGACCGCGCGTGGCGAAGATCAGCAGCGGGTAGCCGTCGTCGATCAGCGCCATCGGTCCGTGCTTGATTTCGGCGCCGCTGAACGCTTCGGCCTGCAGCGACGAGGTTTCCTTGAGCTTGAGCGCCGCTTCCAGCGCAACCGGGAAGCTGATGCCGCGCCCGACCACCATGATGTTGCGCGCCGGCGTGAGCACCTCCAGCGCGGCCGACCAGTCCATGTTCGCGGCGGCCCGAAGCGCTTCCGGCAGCGCAGCCAGGCCGTCGTTCAGTTCGGGATCGCGCTGCCACTGCGCGACCATGCGCGCGCCGGCCACCAGGCTGGCGATAAAGCTCTTGGTGGCGGCCACGCTTTGCTCCTGGCCGGCGCGCAGGGGAATGGCCCACTCGGCCGCCTGTGCCAGCGGCGAATCGGTGTCGTTGACGAAGGCCACGGTGGTGGCGCCGCCGCCGCGGAAGTAGCGGATCGGCTCGACCACGTCCGGGCTCTGGCCCGACTGCGAAATGGCGATGGTCAGGGTGTCGCGCGTGACCAGCGGCGACTTGTGCAGGGTCACCAGCGACATCGGCAGCGAGGCCACGATGCGGCCCATGCGCGCCATGGTCAGGTAGGCGCAGTAGCTGGCGGCGTGGTCGGAGCTGCCGCGCGCCACCGTGAGCGCGTTCTGGATCGGCGTGCTTCTGAGCTTGCGGCCCAGTTCCGCATAGCGCTCGGCGTCGTTGTCCAGTTGCCCGGCGACGCAGTCGGCCGCCGAGATGGCTTCCTTAAGCATCAGAGAGGTCACACGTGGCTCCTTCGATATACACGGCTTTGATGTTCAGCTGGCGGTCCATGACCACCAGGTCGGCGTGGCAGCCGGGCAGGATGCGTCCGCGTTCGGTTTCGCCGATGTAGTCGGCGGCGTAGGTCGATACCCGCCTGGAGGCGTCGTCCAGGCTCAGGCCCAGGCCGACCAGATTGCGCAGCGCCTGGTCCATGGTCAGGGTGCTGCCGGCCAGGGTGCCGTCTGGCAGGCGCACGCCGCCCATGCACTTGCGTACCTGGTGGCGGCCCAGCATGTAGTGGCCATCGGGCATGCCGGTGGCGGCGGTGGAATCGGTGACGCAGTACAGATGCGGGATCGCCCGCAGCGCCACCTTGATGGCGCCGGGATGCACGTGCAGCAGGTCGGGAATCAGTTCGGCGTACTGCGCATGTGCGAGCGCCGCGCCGACCATGCCCGGATCGCGGTGGTGCAGGCCGGTCATGGCGTTGAACAGGTGGGTGAAGCCGGCCGCGCCGTGTTCGAGGGCGGCCACGCCGTCTTCGTAGGTGCCGGCCGTGTGGCCGATCTGCACGCGGATGCCGGCATCGGCCAGCGCGCGCACCAGGTCCAGGTGGCCGGCGATTTCCGGCGCCACGGTGATCAGGCGCATCGGTGCGAGCCGGCCCAGTTCGCGCACCTCGGCCAGCGACGCGACGCGCGCGTAGTCGGGCTGCGCGCCCAGTTTGCGCGAGTTGATGTACGGCCCTTCCAGGTGCACGCCGAGGATGCGCGCGGCGCCGGGCCGGCGTTCGGCACAGGCCGCGCCGATGGCCTCCAGGGCCGCGCGGATCTCGTGCGGCGGCGCGGTCATGGTGGTGGCCAGCAGGCCGGTGGTGCCGTATCTGGCGTGCATGGCGGCGATGACGTGGGGCGCGTCGCCGCATTCCATGATGTCGCGTCCGCCGCCGCCGTGCACGTGCAGGTCGATGAAGCCGGGCAGGATGTAGTCGCCCTGGTTGCCCGAGGGATCGGCCGGGCTGCCGTTGATGCCGTCGATCCGCGTCGAGAAGCTGATCGCCCCGTCGATCCAGCCTGACGGCGTCAGGATATTGACTTTGATTGCATCGCTCATCGTGTTTGTCCTTCA
>CBFGOU010000857.1:0-2225 GCA_965650445.1 uncultured Oxalobacteraceae bacterium
TCGGAACTCCCGTTCTCTGATCCAATAAGCGCCCACTTCAACGCGTTGTTCCTCGACTCGTTGCGCCCGTCAGGCCCAGGACCGATATCAAAGAAGTACCGATTGGCGAGTCTCAGAGCGGCACCAGCATCTCCACCCATCGCTTGCTTTGAAAGCTGCTCCTCCTCCTCGCGGGTCAGGCCATAGTCGATATTCGCCAGTATTGAGACGTTGATTTCGGTTGACTCAGGTACGGCGCGCCCCTCTTTCGCAGGGGCTTCTGGCACACGCTCACCAGCCGAACATACCTGAGCAAGAAACAAGCACGTCATCAACAAAATGCGCATCTATTTACCTCCAAGGGGAGCGGGGAAATGTATCCAGCCCCATCCCGTCAGATCATGGAAGTGCTTGTCTAAAAGCCTTACAGCGGCCTCCTTCGAGCCAGTACTTGAATCGCCCAGGCTTCTGTAGACAGTCGTCAGCCGTTTAGTGCGTACCGCCTTTCAAACTCTATCGGGGACAGGCCGTCATTGGAACTGTGCCGTCGCTTAGGGTTGTAGAACAGCTCGATGTAATCGAACACATCGCCTCGGGCGTCGGCATGGGTGTTGTAGATCCGCTGCTTGATCCGCTCGCGCTTGAGCAATTGGAAGAAGCTTTCCATTGCGGCGTTGTCGTGACAATTCCCGCGCCGACTCATGCTGCACACGATGCCGTGTGCTTTCAAAAAGCTCTGCCAGTCTTCGCTCGTGAATTGACTGCCCTGATCCGAGTGCAAGAGTAGGCCGGGTTCGGGCTTGCGGCGCCACACCGCCGCTAACAGGGCTTGCAGCACCAGATCGGTGTGCTGCGTCGGACGCGTGGCCCAGCCCACGACCTGGCGGGAGAACAAATCCAACACGACGGCTAAGTACAGAAAGCCTTCGTAGGTGCGAATGTAGGTGATGTCGGTTACCCAAGTTCGATTGGGCTCTGCCGCAGTGAATGCACGCGCCAACACGTTGTTTGCCACCGCGCCGATCGGTCCGTTCAAAGGCCGCGGACGCCGGCCATAGCCCACCATGGCGCGCAGCCCTTCTTGCTTCATCAAACGCGCAACGCGGTGTTTGCTGCACGTTTCACCCAGTTCGCGAAGATCCTTGGTGATCTTGCGATGACCGTAAATCGATCCGCTCTCCAGCCAGCAGTGCTTGATCAAGCCGAGCAGGCGTTGATCGTCGCGCGCACGAACGCTGGTGGGTTCGCGAAGCCATGCGTAGTAGCCGCTGCGGTGCACGTGCAGCACGCGACACATCG
The DNA here is from genome assembly GCA_965650445.1 of uncultured Oxalobacteraceae bacterium. Lineage (GTDB taxonomy): Bacteria > Pseudomonadota > Gammaproteobacteria > Burkholderiales > Burkholderiaceae_D > Telluria_A. The sequence continues at coordinate 1,279 of CBFGOU010000857.1, forward strand.
CAGCTAGTCCGAATTCGTTGGCGTGCTGCTTCATGAAGGCGTACTTCACCTTTACCCCTTGGCAAAGTACGCGGCGGCTTTTTTTAGGATGTCTCGTTCTTCAGTCACGCGCCGAAGTTCTGCTTTCAGGCGTCGCACTTCCGCGTTCTGGTCTTGCTCCACGCGACGAACCACGCCGCCTTTGCCTTGCTGGCGCTTCCAGCCGTACAGGCTGTGGACCGACACGCCCAGGCGCTCGGCTACTTCGGTAACTGGTCGCCCGTATTCCACGATCTGACGGACCGCTTCGATCTTGAACTCATCGGTGTATCGCTTCACGCTCATAACCACCTCCGCTTAAGCCATAGTTTATGGCTGCGAGATGTCTACGAAACCCTGGGCGATTCAATCAGCCAGCAGCTTAGAGCCACATGGATATCTCATGACCATGACAACGCGCCCGACGGTGGCCGTTACATAACCTGTTTCTTCTCTCATCAACACGCTCCGCATTGGGCGCCGAACTCTCCGGTGCAAGAAACAAGCTATGCATACTTCAGTGTAGGGATCGCGAACGGCTACTTCGTATTTCACTGTTCCGACAACGACGTCAAGGAAATACTGTTAGACCTTCTTGATGCGGGCGCGCTCCAAGTTTCCAAGATTTCCCGCGAAGTGCTGAATTATGCGTTCATCGAAGGCAGTGCGGTAAAGACGATCTGGCTACACGGAATACATAGCAGAACCGCGATCAAGGCTGACAGCAAGGCACTCACCGGCTCGGACCTGAGGTTGGCGCTGGACCCGAGTGGCGATCAGAGTTATTCCTACAATTCATTGCGCGGAAATGTTCAGCTCTCACATAAGGACCGGACATTCGGAGTTAACTTAGCCGAATCGTATCTGTGGCTGTATCGAATGAATAAGTGGCCCGAGTTTCTATTGGCCTGCGATGCCCTCACAAAGAT
>CBFGOU010000858.1:0-2217 GCA_965650445.1 uncultured Oxalobacteraceae bacterium
GCGAACAGTACCGCTTCAACGGCGACGCGCGCGAGGCCTCAGCCCGGCCGCAGATCCTCGGCGCGGCATTCGACGACTTCAACGCACTCGCTCCGGTCAGCCGCACGGTGCGCGCGCTGTACGCCGAGCTGCTGGTGCCGATCGCCACATCGCTCGATCTGACCGTGGCCGGCCGGCAGGACCACTACACCGGCTTCGGCAATACCTTCAACCCCAAGGTGACGCTGCGCTATCAGCCTTCCGACAAGCTGCTGTTCCGCGCGTCGTACAACACCGGCTTTCGCGCGCCCTCGTTCAACCAGCTGTTCAATGGCGTGGCCGAATCGCCCTACTCGGGCCGCGACCTGGTCGACCCGGCCAAATGCCCGACGCTGAAAGTCGACAGTACCATGGCCGGGTGCGAGGTGATCAATCCGACCGTGCTCACCGGCGGCAAGCCGAACCTGGGGCCGGAGACCTCCAGGCAGGCCAGCATCGGCATGGTGTTCGAGCCGTTCGCGCGCTTTTCCGCCAATATCGACGTGTGGGAAGTGCGCAAGGAAGACACCATCGATTCGCTCACCTTGAGCACGCTGGTGAACAACTACAGCCTGTTCACCAGTAACTTCCTGCGCGACAGCGCCGGCACGCTGGTGTCGATCGACCAGCGCTGGGTCAACACGGGCGAGCGCCAGACGCGCGGCGTGGAGGTGGGCGCGCGCACCAACGGCAAGCTGTGGGACGGCGGCTGGACGGCCGGCATCGATGGTTCCTACCTGCTCAAGAAGCGCTCGAGCCCCTTGCCCAATGGCGCGTTCGGCCCGAGTGAGGTCGGCCTGTTCGTCTACACCGGCGATTTGGGCTTGCGGTGGAAGCACACGGCGTACCTGACGTACAAGAGGGGCAACTGGAGCGCTCTGCTGCAGAACGTGTACCGCGACGGCTACAAGGATCAGGTGCTGCCCGGTGTGGCCAGCGGCAAGGTCACCCCGGCCAACCTGGACCCGACCGTGGATGCGTATTCGATCGTGCATGCCAGCGTCAGCTACACCGGTGTCAAGAATCTGACGCTGACGGCCGGGATCAAGAATCTGTTCGACCGCGATCCGCCGTTTGCCATCACCTATGACAGCTCAAGCGGCGCGGGCAGTTCATGGGAGCCACGGGTAGCCGATCCGCGCGGTCGTTCGTTTACTTTACTGGCCAATTACAAGTTCCTGTAGTGACGATGGCGGTGCGGGATACGCAATTCAAGCCGCCTACACCAGTACAACCAAAGGCGAACAAATCGACATGATCCAATCCCCAGTCAACAACGTCATCGTTTCGCTTGTTGCTTTCCGGATCCAATCTTTATGCTTGCCTCCCATATTGAAACGGTACTGACGAACACCTTTGTGGCACCGGAAATATATGCCTTCGCACGCGCCGACAGTCTTTGTTCATCGCTGACGCACCAAATAAATAGATGAGTATCCAGCAATACCTTCATGATTTGCCGTCAAACGCTGCTTGTATGTCGTCCGGCAATTGCGCATCGAAATCGTCTGCCATGGAGACTTTTCCGTTTAATGCGCCAAATTTCCGAACGACCTGTGGCCGCAGCACCGGAACGAGTTGTGCAATCGGTACTCCGTCGTTGAAGATCGTCACGTACTCCCCTTCGGCGACGGCATGGATCAGCTCGGCGGCGAGACATCCGAACTCCTGCACTGTGACCTCCTTCATTGCATCCTCCTTTGCAGCTGACCACAATCCAGTCTAGTACAGTGGCTCGCACTCTGCCAGCGAACATCAGGCCTCAGCCAAGGCGCCGCCGAGACGAAGAAGACGATAGAAATCGCTTGTCTGACGGAGTCCCGCAATGGCACCATGGTCGCTCTCGCAACCTCCCGACGAGGCGCACCATGTACCGAGCAATGCGGCCCCTGCTGGCCATCCTGCTGGCGTCGATGTTATCCGGCACGGCGCTGGCCGCCGATGCTCCCGCACCGGCAAAGCAGCAGTTCATTTACGTGCTGCGGCTGACGCCTTCCCTGCACCAGCAGGCCAACTGGACCGACAAGCAGCGCGCCGCCACGTCCGAGCACTTTGCGCGCCTCAAGCGCGCCACGGAAAGCGGTCAGGTCATCCTGGCGGGCCGCACCACCGAAGACCTCGACAAAACCTTCGGCATCGTGGTGTTCGAGGCGGAGAATATGACGGCGGCCAAGACCTTCATGGACGAGGACCCGGCCG
>CBFGOU010000859.1:0-2216 GCA_965650445.1 uncultured Oxalobacteraceae bacterium
CCCCCGACACCTGTTCGCGGGTACGCACCACGCGCACCCCGGCATTGCCGTCCAGCGCCAGCCCGGTCCCCTTGAATCTGACCATCAGATAGCCTGCCTGGGTGTACTCGCGGATGTCCCATATGCCCAGCGCATCGGCCGCCGCGGGAATCGGTGCCGTGATGCCGAAGGCGCTGCGCAGCGCGAGCGCATCGCGGGCCATCGAAAGATTGCCAACCATGAAATTGCCGATGCTCGATGCGCCCTCCCCCGGAAAGAAATCGCCGTAGGGATTCGGCATGACCGCCCCTGCCCTGTCGGCTGCGGAAAGGCCCGTCAGCGGGGCATCGGCCTGAATCAGGCCAGGCGCATTGCTGGCGCTGCGCCTGGCAAAACGTCCCCCTGCCGACAAGGTGTCGATAAAGCCGCCCGGCAAGCGGTACTCGCCGTCCAGCCGCGCTGTCGTCAGCCTGCCGTTAAACGGGCGCGTGCGATACGCCATGCCCGCGTACTGGAAATTGGCCGGATTGAGCAGGTCGGTGCCGGACACACTGGTTGCCGGCACGCGGCTCGACAGGTCTTGGGTGAAATTGGCCGCAGTGCCGGCGAAAGATGGTCCGGAAAAAAACAGATTGTTGAAGCTGGAGGTATGGCTGACGTCCGCCTCGAGTGTCAGGGCGGTGCCGCTCCAGCGTCCGCCTGCCGCCACCTGCCGGGTACGGTCGACCGTATCGCGCGCAAAGTCGAGAATGGACACCGGCGCGTTGGTCCAGGTAATGCTTTTGAGATCATTGGTGTCCGGGAACAGCGTCGGACTGCCCGCCGCAAAAGTCGGCGAGGCTGTGATGTTGACCTGATAGGAGTCCTGTAAGGTCTTGAATTGGGCGTAATTGCCTTCGACATAGAGTGTGAGCGCTTTCCCCGGACGCCACTGCAGCATGAACGAGCCGGCTTCGCGCTCGCGCTCGCCGACGCTGGTGGACTCGGAGGTGCCGTTGGGCACCACCACCACCCGGTCCCCGGTCAGGTCGGTCCGGGTGAGGCGGTTGCCGGCGCTCTTTTGATCTTCGCGCCAGGCTCGTTTCTGGTGCGACAGATTCAACAGGACGCCGAATTCGCCAAGACCGGCCGTGTTCCAGCGGTCGCTTGCCAGCACGGAGAACTGCGGTCGGCTCTCGTGCACCAGGTCACCATGGACCATGCGCGCAGATCCGACCACTTCCCGGCCGCTGAAATCGAAAGGGCGATGCGTGCGCAAGTCAATGGTGCCGCCGACACCACCCTCGATCTGATCGGCGGAAGAGGTTTTGTAGACCTCGATGCTCGAAATCATCTCCGCTGGGATATCCGCGAAGTCGAGATTGCGTCCGATGCCGGCGGTGAACACTTCCCGGCCGTTGAGCAGTGTTTCCATCTGCGTCAGGCCGCGGATGGCGACGCCGGTCCCTTCGCCGCGGTCGCGCGCGATCTGCACCCCGGTGATGCGCTGCAGTGCGTCGGTGACACTCACATCGGGCAGTTTGGCGATGTCTTCGGCGACCTGTACATCGACGATTTCAATCTTGTCACGTTTGACAGCCTGCGCCGACATCAGGCTGGCGCGCTTGCCCACGACGACAACCGTTGGCGCTGGCGCTTTGCCGCCAGAGGCCGGGGGGGCCTCCTCGGCGCCTGCATCCTGTCCCAGCATGGCTGCAGTGACTGCAGCGACGATGAACCGCTTATTAGAGTTTGGGCCGCAATTCATAGTGGACTTACACAAAAGACATCGAACGGAAGAGTTATAGCTTGTGAATCTTACTACAAGTCATCTACCCTTAGTCGGTTTCAAGCCGGGGCACCATGGATAAACAGCATGCAAAAAAATGATTGGTCGCCTTGGCGATTTTTGTAATTGCAGGGCCTGTAAAGATTCTGCAGTATGGGTCGTCGGATTTCATCCCCGATGTCCATCGCCTCATTCGCCGGCGATGCGACCAACAGCGACTTAGCCGGGCGCCCCAGTCCGCGTCACCCAAGGAGGTGCTTTATTCAATAAACCGTGCAGCTTCTGTCATTAACCACATCACAGAACGTAAGGAGACACTTCATGAAAACAATACCTATTCTGAGCGCACTCGTGCTCTCGCTGGCCTTGGCAGGCTGCGGCGGAAGCGGCTCGACCGGCACTGCCGCCAGCACCGCGCCAACCGCCACCGGCCTGGCGTCGAACGTCTCGGCCGCGAAACCCGGCGCCA
>CBFGOU010000860.1:0-2206 GCA_965650445.1 uncultured Oxalobacteraceae bacterium
CCGAATACTCGACCCTGGGCGTGGGACGCAGCGCACGCTGGCTGCAAACGCTCGACAAGACACTCGACCTCGAACTCGGCCCCGGCTACTTCAGCGGCGTGCGCCCGAACGGCGACTCCGAAAGCGGCGTGACGGTACGCGGCGCGGCCGCGCTCAAGTGGCAGCTCTCGCCCTCCGCCCTGTTTTCCAACACCGTCAGCGTGGAGCGCGGCACCTCGAACGTGCACTCGAGCGCCGAAGCGGCGCTCAGCACCAAGATCAACGGCACCATGCAGATGAAGGCCGCCTTCGTCGCCCGCAACGACAGCAACGTGCCCGAGTTCAAGAAGAACACCGACACCCAGACCTCGGTCACGCTGGTCTACTCCTTCTAGAACCTGAATCGGCCAGTCCGGGATAGACCGGCTGCTAGCTGACCGCCGTTATCGCATAGCGGTTGCGGCCCTTGTCCTTGGCGCGGTAGAGCGCCTCGTCGGCATGCTTGAGCAGCGTCTCGACGCTGGCCGTGGCCTCCAGGCAGGTGGCCACGCCCACGCTGGTGGTGACGATCCGCGCCACCCCGTCGATATCGAAGGGCCGCTCCATCGCCTTGATGATCTTGGCGGCCACCAGCTGGCATTCCGATGCGCTCTGCAAGCCTTCCAGCAGGATCACGAACTCGTCGCCGGCCAGCCGGCCCACCGTGTCGGACTGGCGCACGCAAGAGGACAGGCGGCGGCCGAATTCGATCAGCACCAGGTCGCCGCCGCCATGGCCGAAGCTGTCGTTGATCGACTTGAACCGGTCCAGGTCCAGGTACATCAGCCCGATCCGCCCGCCGCTGCGCCCGATCGCCCGCCCGATGCGCTCGACCAGGTGGGTACGGTTGGGCAGCCCGGTCAGCGCATCGAAGCGCGCCAGGTCGCTCAGGCGCTGCTCGACCAGCTTGGCGTCGGTGACGTCGATGACCAGGCAGGTCACGCCGACCGCCTTGCCGCCTTCGATCTGGGGAATATAGTCGGCCTGGTAATGCCGCTCCTCCCCACGCGAGGCGCGCAGGTAGGTCCAGCGCGAACGCTCGCCCTGCATCGCCTTGTCGAAGTAGCGCTGGTGCGCCGCCAGCTCCTCGGCGCCGAGCACCGATTCGATCCGCGCCCCCTCGATCTGCTCGAGCGGCCGGCCCACCCAGGTTTCATGCTGGCGGTTGGCAAAGCGGATGCACCCGTCGGCATCGATCGAGTTGACCAGCGCCGGCAGATTGTCGGTCACGCTGCGCAACAGGCGCTGCTGGGTCATCAGCGCCATTTCCGTGGTCTTGTGGTGGGTGATGTCGTGCACCATCGAATAAAAACCCAGCACCTTGCCGTCGGCGCCGACGTCGGGAATGTAATCGTACTGGAGAATCCGCGCACCGAGTTCCTGCGGCGGCACCAGTTCGAACGAGACCCGCTGGCCGCGCAGCGCCGCGGCCATGTGCGCGCCCACCGCCTGCATCAGCGGCGCGCCGAACACCTGCTCCACCGTGCGTCCCAATACCTGCTCGACCGGATACCCGGTGATGTCGGTGTAGACCGCGTTGCAGAAGCGGTAGCGGTAGCCGCTGTCGATATAGCTGATCAGGGCCGGCAGGTTGTCGGTAATGGTGCGCACCCGCTTTTCGCTCTCGGCCAGCACCAGCTGGGCCGCCTTCAGTTCGCTGATATCGTCCACCAGCGCGAAGTAGCCGCGCACCTGGCCCTGCTCGTCGAAATCCGGATTGTAGGACACCCGGTCCCATTGCTGCCTGCCGGCGCGGATGGTGGGCCGCTCGAAGCGCACGCTCTCGCCGCGCAGGGCCGCTTCCACATACTGTTCGCTGACCGCGTACACCGTCTCGCCCACCACCGCGCGCACCGGCATGCCGTGCAGCTGGTTCGCCGGCACCCCGAAAATGGCCAGGTAGCGCTCATTGCCGAACACGAAACGGCGGTCCTTGTCGACATACGCCACCAGCGCCGGCACGTTATTGGCGACCAGGCGCAACCGGCGCTCGCTGTCGACCACCGCCTGCTCGGCCCGCTCGCGCTCGGCCATCAGCTGGTCGAAGCTCCGCGACAGCGCGCCCAGTTCGTCCTTGCTGTAGGCGGCGGCCGGCCGCCACTGGCGCGCGCGCATGCGTTCACCCAGCCGCGTCAAGGGCCGCAGCTGATGCTCGATCACCAGCCACACCACCGGTGCGGTGACGGCC
>CBFGOU010000861.1:0-2203 GCA_965650445.1 uncultured Oxalobacteraceae bacterium
CGTTTCGATGCCGCCTTGCGGCAGGGCGGCGGCGGCGATCTGCGGGGCGCCGCTGGTGGCCGCGTGCACACGGCCATCGGCGCCGACGCGTTCCAGGCCGCCGCCGGTGCCGACCCAGATGCCGCCACTGCCGTCGTCGGCCAGCGCCGACACGCGCGCGTGGCTCAATCCCTTGGGCCCGGCGCCGATCGTGACAAAGGCGTCGCGCGCAGGGTCGTAGCGCGCCAGCCCGCCGGCGCTGGTGCCGGCCCACAGATGGCCGTCGCGGTCGACCCGTATCGACAGGATGTACCCGTCGGGCAGGAAGCCGGGTTTGCTGGGGTCGCCGGCGTAGCGGCGCATGCGCAGGCCGTCCCAGCGCACCAGGCCGGTCTGGGTGGCCAGCCAGATAAATCCGGTGTGGTCCTGGGCGAAGGCGGTGCCGATGCCGATCGTGGTATCGGTCTGGTGGCGGAATGCGGTGTGGGCCATGCCCGCCCAGGGTTCCCCCGCCGGCGCCGCCCGGCTTGCCGGCGCGTACAGCGCCAGCACCATCAGCACGATGGCGGCAAGAATAGTGCAGACGTGACGAAAAGGGGGGAGGGTGACCAACACTTGTTTCCTTCAAGAACTGCCACTATACCGTAATGACTTTGTTCTTCTGAACGATTCCGCACCAGAATTGGGCACAGGGGCGGGATGCGGGCGCGAATGTCGGGGATTTGCCACAACGCAGCATTACTCGCCAAAAAGCATTGTTTGTTTGATCATTGTCAAGTGCGGTGTCGACTTCGACTACCACCACTCCCCCGTGGATGGATTGATTTTCATTCAAGGTTTATATATTTTTACTTATAAAAATTGCTAGAATATGTTTTCACTCACTATTTCTACTACCGATTTTTATGAACCCTGTACGATCGACTTTGATTGCGGGGCTGCTGCTGGCCAGCGCCGACCTGCATGCCGAGGAAACCAGCTCCAAAGTGGAGCGTTGCGAGCGTCCGCTCGGCACCCTGGCCGTCAGCGAACACCGCGGCGCCAGCACCGCCCAGCTGGAGAGCTACGGGCTGGGCTCGCCGGTGTCTCTGCTGCGCATCATGATTCAGCAATCTAATTGTTTCACCGTGCTCGAGCGCGGCGCGGCCATGCAAAACCTGCAGGAAGAGCGCGCGCTGGCGGCCGGCGGCGAGACCCTGAGCGGATCGAATGTCGGCAAAGGCCAGTTGCAGGCGGCCGATTTCGTGATGACGCCGGGGGTGCAGTTTGCGGCGGCCAATACGGGCGGCATCGGCGGCGCCTTGTCCAGCTATGGCGGCAAATTTCTTGGCGGCCTGGGCGGCATCGTGGGCGGCATCGCCGGCAATCTCAAGTTCAAGGAGGCGCAGACCAGCCTGCTGATCGCCGACGTGCGTTCCGGCATCCAGGTGGCCGCCGCCGAAGGCATCGCCAAGACCACCGATTTCGGCATGTCCGGCTGGAGCTGGGGCGGGGGCGACTATACCCGCCTGGGCGGCTATACCAATACGCCCGAAGGCAAGATGGTGGCGGCCAGCCTGCTCGACAATTACAACAAGATCGTCCAGACCATCCGCAGTCAGCCCAGCCTGGTGCGCACCAGCAGCGCGGCCGGCCAGGTCAACGCGCGCGCGTCGACCCTGGCCGGGGTGCCGGTGGCGGCCGGCGCCAGCGTGTATGCGCGCCTGGCCAGCGTGAAGGTGTTCAGCGAGCCGCGCGCCACCAGCAAGGTGCTGGGGGCGCTCAAGCGTTCGGAAGAGGCGATCGCCACCGGCGAGGAGCGCGATGGTTTCGTCAGGATCGATGGCGAGAACGTGTCGGGCGGCTGGGTGCAGCGCACCCTGGTGGCGACCCAGCCGGCACCCCAATAGGCGCCGCTATTTCGTCAGGATCGACACCACGTTGTCCGCGCCCGGCGCACCGAAGGCCTGCTGCTTGAGCACATGCAGCTGGTCGCGCACCTGTGCCGCCTTCTCGAATTCGAGATTTTTCGCGTGGTCGACCATGAGCTTTTCGAGACGCTTGATCTCCTTGCCGATCTGCTTTTCGCTCATCGATTCGACCTTGGCGGTTTCCTTGGCCGCTTCCAGCGTTTCGCGCGCCTGCTGCGGGCTGTAGACGCCGTCGATCAGCTCGCGGATCTGCTTCTTGATGCCCATCGGGGTGATGCCGTTGGCTGCATTGAAGGCGATCTGCTTGGCGCGCC
>CBFGOU010000862.1:0-2202 GCA_965650445.1 uncultured Oxalobacteraceae bacterium
GATGGCTTCAAGCTGGATTTTTTCATTGAATTCAATCACCCGGCCGTGGATGGCACCACCCAGCGCGCGGCTGTCGATTTCGGTAACGTGTCTTACGTGCACGATGTGGCGCGCGCGCGCACCTTCGGTTTCATGCAGGATGTGGAAAGCCTGCGCGGCCTGGGCCTGGCGCGCGGCGGCTCGCTCGAGAACGCCATCGTCATGGATGAATACCGCATCCTCAATTCGGACGGCCTGCGCTACGACGATGAATTCGTGCGCCACAAGATCCTCGACGCCATCGGCGACCTGTATCTGGTCGGCCACCCGCTGCTGGCCAGCTACACGGCGCACAAGTCCGGCCACGCGCTCAACAATCTGTTGCTGCTCGAATTGCTCAAGCACGACGATGCCTACGAAATCGTCTCCTTCGATGCGCCGGGCAGTGCGCCGCCCTCGTATGTGCGGCAAATGGCGCGCGAGTGGGCGCTCACCTGAACGGCAAGCTCGTGCATAAAGATGGGCACTGATTACGTGGAGGAGCTTCGCCGTAGACTCAACGGCGCCGGGCCGCCATCGCCTTGATGGCGGCAATCAGGGTAGCGTTTTGCGGGGTATCGGGCAGGCTGTCGCCCAGTTCGGCAAAGGCCGACACTGCCGTCTTGGGCAAGACCAGCTGGCGCGTGTGCACGACCGGCGCCATGGCACGCGCCACCTGGACCTTGAGCTTGATGTCTTCCACCTGCCAGCCGCGCTTGTGCAGGGCCAGCTGCAACTTGGGCAGCTGCTGCTTGAGCTTGGCGGCAACCGCCGAGCTCGGCACGGCCAGTACCAGCCTGGCCTGTTCGAACGACAGCACATCGCAATTGCCGGCCATGGCGGGCAGGGCGGCGGCGCAGTCGCTTTGCAGGCTGGCCATGCGCATTGCGGTCGGCAACAGACGCGCCATCTTCTCGTCGAGACGTAAAAATTCCGTCGCGCCGATCGAAGTTTTGCGGGTTTTGGTGCCGTAGATATGCATGGAACGGAACCTTACCACATGCACTCTTGACTGGCATCTCTTGTGTTGTGGCGATTCGCCGCGCTGAAATTGTGCATCTTTCGCGTGGGCAAGGGCTTGTTATATTGGCCAGCGCACCCATTTGCGCCGGGAACGCGTGATAAAATCACGCTCTTTTTGCCATGGTCGGCTCGGTGCGATATCGTTTTGATATCATTACGGCTTCTCTTTACGCGGCGCTTTTTTCAAGAATTCAAGCATGTCATTCCTGACCCAGATTTTCGGCAGCCGTAATCAGCGGTTGCTCAAGCAGTACCAAAAGACAGTACGCGAGATCAATGCGCTCGAGCCTCGAATGGAAACGCTGTCCGACGCTGAGCTCCAGGCGAAAACTCCCGAATTCAAGACCCGTGTCGCCAATGGCGAGACCTTGGACGCGATTCTGCCGGAAGCGTTTGCGGTGTGCCGCGAGGCGGCCAGGCGCGTCCTCAAGATGCGCCACTTCGATGTGCAGCTGATCGGCGGCATGGTGCTCCACTACGGCAAGATCGCCGAGATGGGCACGGGCGAGGGCAAGACCCTGATGGCGACCTTGCCGACCTACCTGAACGCGCTGGCGTCCAAGGGCGTGCACGTCATTACGGTCAACGATTACCTGGCCCAGCGCGATGCCGAATGGATGGGCCGCCTGTACGGCTGGCTGGGCCTGACCACGGGCGTGAACCTGTCGCAGATGGACCACGATTCCAAGCAGGCCGCGTACGCCTCCGACATCACCTACGGCACCAATAACGAGTTCGGCTTCGACTACCTGCGCGACAACATGGTGTACGACGCCAGCGAGCGCGTGCAGCGCGGCCTGAATTTCGCCGTGGTCGACGAGGTCGACTCGATCCTGATCGATGAAGCGCGCACTCCGCTGATCATTTCCGGCCAGGCCGAGAATCACACCGACCTGTACCACAAGATGAATCAGGTGCCCAAGCTGCTGACCTTGCAGATCGGCGAGGAAACGCCGGACGGCAAGGGCAAGATCGAAGTGCCGGGCGACTACACCAAGGACGAGAAGGCGCACACCGTGCTGCTGACCGAGACCGGGCACGAGAACGCCGAAGCCATCCTGACGCGCATGGGTCTGCTGCCGGAAGGCGCGTCCCTGTACGACGCGGCCAACATCACCCTGATCCACCACCTGTACGCGGCCCTGCGCGCCCACGCGCTGT
>CBFGOU010000863.1:0-2195 GCA_965650445.1 uncultured Oxalobacteraceae bacterium
AACCTCGTCGCGGGCGCCAAGATGACGGTGGGGGCGCTCGTCGGCAAAACGCTCGACGATTCGATCGAAGGGCGGTTGATGTTCTGAGCTTAATAATTCACAACGGTGGGATTTATTGCAATTGAGAATGTTGTTATATTGAAATAATGATAAAATTTGCTTATCTAAATTTCATGTCCAAGCCGCCAACGGTCCGGCGGCTGGACGCCACCCATTCTCATGAGTCCGCACGAACCTGCTCCGCCTCGCATCCGACATTTTTCGCGAAAACAAACCGCCAAGAAGAGCGTTCCTGAAGAAGTCTGGCTGCTCGCCTACATAAAGAAAAATCCTTTTCAGTCCGGTGCGGCGTTAGCCACGCTATATGGTGTGTTAGTCATTTTTGCCTACCACTTTCATATCGAGTATTTCCCGAGCTTTGACCTCAAGTCGTTGGCGAGTACGGTATTTGCTGCTGCCTACACGGCATTGTGTACCTTGGTCGTCTTCAGTCTCAGTCTGTTTGCACCGGCCTATGTCATCGGGACCTGGGGATTGGATGAGCACCTCGGACATGAGCAGAAGGATAGCGGCGGGTTGCGAAAGCGGATTTTGGAATGCTTCTTCCTGGCATTCGCTATTTTCCTGACGGTTTGCGGAATATTCTTCATTGTCGTCGACAACAAGATGCCGAGTTGGCTGCTGCTGCCCGCCCTGCCTGTCGTGACGACTGTATGGATTGTCATTGGGCACTTCCTGAAGAAGCTTTTCGGCGCGGGGAAAACGAATGGCGATGCGCCCACGACGCCGGATAAGGGCAACACGGCGGAAGGCGGCGTATCGCTTACGAAGCCTGACCCGGCTCTCGACCAGGACTCAGCGAAACAGGAAAAAACCGGATCGTTGACCTGGTCGCGTGTTTCGTTCATCTTCATGATGACTTGCGTCGCGGCCATGGAGTTGGTTTCGATGGCAATCCTGTTCAACATGCTGCGTGATTCGCCATACGCGGACAATCCTGCGGACATCTCCCTTACCAGTCTCTTCGTCGGCCTCGCATGGAGCGGCATGATACTTCACGTGATTGGCATCTACCTCGTCAGCGCGTGGCGTATTCCGGATCTCAACCCGAAGCATCGCGTATTTTCGTGCCTGACCGCGTTTGCGGCGCCGGTCATCGTCTCTTTTTTCTTGAACAACCCTGTCCTCTTTTTTGCGCTGACGGCCATGACGACGAAATATGGCAACTTCCGCGCAGCTGAAATGACGGTGACAAACACCGCGTGCCAGATCATCGAGAACGCCGGCGAAAAGCTTTGTGTCAAGCAGAGCGATGGCATGAACAAACTCTGCAATGTGCATGTCCTGTCGCGGATTGGTACAGAAAGCTATCTGCTCGTGTCTTATCCAGGCAAAAAACCGGCGGCCGAGAAGCCCGGGCCAGGTGCTGCGTCTTCCGCAAAAAACGCCGGTGGTGCTTCTCAAAAGGAAGAGGACAAAAAAGAAGTCGACGCCAGCAAGTGGGTGCTTGACGTCTATTTACCGTCCAAGGAAATCCTCGGGATGCGGGTGGACACGACCGTGCGACGTTTCCGCAAGAGCGGCATCGTGAATGGGCTCGGCACCGGGGTGTCCGTTTGCGCAGCCCCGCCCGCGGCACCGCCTGCAGCGCCGCCGGTGCGTCCTGCGCCGCCACCGGAACCAAAAGAGCGGACCGCGCAGCAGTCGCTCAAGACCGAGTTGTTCGAATTCGATAAGTATGTCTTGAAGCCGGATGGGAACGCGTTATTGCAGAAATTCGCCAAGGATTTGGCCGCGACGGACGCACCGACGATGACGCTCAAGGTGATCGGCCATACCGATTCGATTGGTACGCCGTATTACAACTTGCAGCTGTCGCAAATGCGCGCCTTCACCGTGGCAAATTACCTGCAGTCGTATCTGCAAAAGCCACCGCACGTCATCAAGCAACTGGACATCGATATCAAAGGCGTCGGCCCATTGCAGCCGAAGGTGGCCGACCTGAATTGTCCAGGTCGAGGTGCCGAGAAAAAACGGATCCACTGTCTTGAGCCCAACCGCCGTGTCGAGGTCGCGGCGACCTGGGAAGCCGGCAAGTAAGTCGTGCAGCGTGACAGGCAGCGGCCTTCGCTCAGGCCAATCAGCGGATCACGTCCAGCGCCGCGAATTCCCGCACCGCGAAGTCGACGAACGCG
>CBFGOU010000864.1:0-2188 GCA_965650445.1 uncultured Oxalobacteraceae bacterium
TCATCATCGCGCACCGCCTGGCCACCGTGCAGCGGGCCGACCGCATCATCGTCATGGAAGACGGCAAGATCGTCGAAACCGGCACCCACGCCAGCCTGGTTGCGCTGGGCGGCATCTACGCCAACCTGGCAGCCCTGCAGTTCCACAATGTCCATGTGACCCACTAATTCGACAAGCCATGCGCCAATACCTCGACTTCATGCGCCATGTGAGAGATCACGGCACCGAAAAAACCGACCGCACCGGCACCGGCACGCGCTCGGTGTTCGGCTACCAGATGCGCTTCAACCTGCAGGAAGGCTTCCCGCTGGTGACAACCAAGAAGCTGCACCTGAAATCGATCATCCATGAACTGATCTGGTTCCTGGCCGGGTCGACCAACATCGCCTACCTGAAGGAAAACGGGGTGCGCATCTGGGATGAATGGGCCGACGAGAACGGCGAACTGGGGCCGATCTACGGCTACCAGTGGCGCAACTGGCCGGCGCCGGACGGCGGACATATCGACCAGATTTCGCAAGTCATGGAGCAGATCAGGAACAATCCGGACTCGCGCCGGATCATCGTCTCGGCCTGGAACGTGGCGGATATCCCGCAAATGAAGCTGCCGCCCTGCCACGCGCTGTTCCAGTTCTACGTGGCCGACGGCAAGCTGTCCTGCCAGCTGTACCAGCGCAGCGCCGACATCTTCCTCGGCGTGCCGTTCAATATCGCCTCGTACGCGCTGCTGACCCACATGATGGCGCAGCAGGCCGGGCTGGGAGTGGGCGACTTTGTCTGGACCGGCGGCGACTGCCACCTGTATTCGAATCACATGGAACAGGTCGACCTGCAGCTCTCGCGCGAACCGATGGCGCTGCCCAGGCTGGTCATTGCGCGCAAGCCGGAGTCGCTGTTCGACTACAGGTTCGACGATTTCGAGATCGCCGGCTACGACTCGCATCCGCACATCAAGGCGCAGGTAGCCGTCTGAGGCCGACCTCGCGGATGCGGGGACGGCATCACTGCTGGCGGCGCATCTTGCGCCCGCCGACGGGAACGAAGCCCGCCCCGCGATAGAACTCGATCGCGCCGGCGAACTGCGGCAGCGGCGGCGTGCACAGCTCCATGCACGCCCAGCCGCGCTGATCGGCCAGCACCATCGCCTGGTCGAGCAGCCGCCTGCCCACCCCCATTCCCCGGCAATCGGGGACGACATAGCACTCCTGCAGCACGCCGATCTTGCCACCGGCGTAGAGCGCATGGGTTTCCGAAAACGCCGCCAGGCCGACCGCGCGATCCCCGGCATAGGCCAGCAGCACCGTGTAGATACCCGAGGCCAGCCAGTCGGCGCACAGCCCGGCAGTCAGTGCGGCGTCGCGCCGGAAGCTGACACCGTCGCAGCGCGCGACGATTTCATCGGTCAGGTCCAGCACCAGAGCGCTGACCACCTGCGCGTCCACGGATTTTGCCAGCGCGATCGAAACACTCATCGTCATCCCGCGATCGAGAAAACCGCAATTTTAGCGGTTTTGCACGCACAAGCAAAAAAAGCGCGCAGGCAAACAGCCCGGCGCGCTTGAAGTATGAGTCCGGGAGGAGCGGCCCCGGACTTGATCCTAACAAATCAGAACTCTTCCCAGTCGTCGTTCGCCATTGCGGCCTTTTTGCTCACGGCCGGCTTGGTGACCGCCGGCTTGACCTCGGCCGTCACCTGAGCGCGTGGCGCGGGCGCTTTCGCCGGAGCCGGACGGGCGGCGACAACCGCTTTGCGTGCCGGTGCCGGTGCAGGACGCGGCGCGCGCTGCGCCGGTGCCGAATCCAGATGGAACACGCCGACCACCTTGCTCAGCACCCCGGCCTGGTCCTGCAGGGAACCGGCTGCCGCCGCGGCCTCCTCCACCAGCGCCACGTTCTGCTGGGTGATCGCATCCATCTGGCCGATGGCCTGATTGATCTGATCCAGACCGGCCGTCTGTTCCTGGCTGGCCTGCGTGATTTCGCCCATGATGTCGGTCACGCGCTGGATGCTGGTGACGATCTCCTTCATGGTGACACCGGCCTGGTCCACCAGACGCGCGCCGCTGTCGACCTTGCCGACCGAGTCGCCGATCAGTTCCTTGATCTCCTTGGCCGCGCCGGCCGAACGCTGCGCCAGATTGCGCACTTCGCTCGCCACCACCGCAAAGCCGCGGCCCTGCTCGCCCGC
>CBFGOU010000865.1:0-2186 GCA_965650445.1 uncultured Oxalobacteraceae bacterium
CTCGTCGATGTAGACAATGCCGCGCTGGGCCTTGTCGACTTCGTAATTGCAGCTTTGCAGCAGCTTTTGAATGATGTTCTCGACATCCTCGCCCACATAACCGGCTTCGGTCAGGGTGGTCGCATCGGCGATCACGAACGGCACGTTGAGCATGCGCGCCAGGGTCTGCGCCAGCAGGGTCTTGCCCGAGCCGGTAGGACCGACCAGCAGGATATTGCTCTTGGCCAGTTCGACGTCGTCTTTCTTGCCCAGGTGCTTGAGGCGCTTGTAATGGTTGTACACCGCCACCGACAAGATGCGCTTGGCGGTCTGCTGACCGATCACATACTGGTCGAGCAGTTCGGCGATCTCGTGCGGCGTCGGCAGGTCCGACTTGGCGCCGGTGACCGATTCCACATTCGAGGTTTCATCGCGGATGATGTCATTGCACAAGTCAATGCATTCGTCGCAGATGAACACGGAAGGACCCGCGATAAGCTTCTTCACCTCGTGCTGGCTCTTGCCACAGAACGAGCAATACAGGAGTTTTTCGCCGCTGGAGGATTTTTTGTCTGACATGAGCAGGTTCGATTGGTTGCTATAAAGGTACTCTAATACGGGAGCGCAACATGAGGCGCACGACTACATGCTACCCGAAATAAAAACGAAACGCCCGAACGTTGTGGCGCCCGGGCGTTTTTTCAGCAACACACTGTGGGTTGCATCAAGCGCGATTGGTCAATACTTTGTCAATCAGACCATATTCAGCAGCTTCGTCGCCCGACATGAAACGGTCGCGGTCCGTATCCTTGTGAATCTGTTCCATCGTCTGGCCGGTACGCTCGGCCAGAATGCGGTTCAGACGCTCACGCAGGTAAAGGATTTCCTTGGCCTGGATTTCAATGTCCGATGCCTGGCCCTGCGATCCACCGGACGGCTGGTGAATCATGATGCGCGAGTTCGGCAGCGAGAAGCGTTTGCCTTTCGCGCCGGCGGCCAGCAGAAAGGCGCCCATGGACGCGGCCAGGCCGGTACACAGGGTCGACACGTCCGGCTTGATGAAGTTCATCGTATCGAAAATCGCCAGGCCGGCCGAGACCGATCCGCCAGGCGAATTGATATACAGCGAAATATCCTTGTCAGGATTTTCACTTTCGAGGAACAGCAGCTGGGCCACGATCAGATTGGCCATCTGGTCGTTGACAGGCCCGACCAGGAAAATCACGCGCTCCTTCAGCAGGCGCGAGTAGATATCGTAGGCGCGTTCGCCGCGGCCGCTCTGTTCCACGACCATCGGCACCAGGCCGAGTGCTTGAGTATCTAAAGCCGGATTACGGTTCATACCTGTCTCTTCCTCTATAAAGGAGCCTAAACAGCGCTTAGGCTTGTGCGTTACTACCCATCAATTCATCGAAGGCCACCGATTTGGTGGTGGTCTTCGACATACCGAGCACATAGTTGACGACGTTTTCTTCCAAAACAAGGGCTTCCACTTCGGCCAGGCGGCGACGGTCGCTGTAGTAGTACTTCAGCACTTCGCGCGGGTCTTCGTAGCTTTGGGCGAAGTCTTCGATCTGCGCCTTGACCTGCTCAGGAGTTGCCTGCAGCTTGTTGTCGTTGACCAGTTGCGACAGGATCAGACCCAGGCGCACGCGGCGCTCGGCCTTGGAAGCGAACAGCTCTTGCGGGAAGTTCATCTGCTTGACGTCCATGCCGCGCTGGGCCATGTCCTGGCGGGTCATTTCGGCCAGGCGCTCGCAATCCTGGGCGATCATGACCTTCGGCACTTCCATGTCGGTGACCTTGACCAGGGCATCCATCACGGCTTCCTTGTTGCGCGCTTTCACGCGGCCGGCGACTTCGCGCTCGAGGTTGACCTTGATGTCGGCGCGCATCTTGTCCAGATCGCCATCTTCCATGCCCAGCGACTTGGCGAACTCGGCGTCCACCGCCGGCAGGTGCGCCCATTCCAGCTTCTTCAGGGTGATGGTGAAGTCGGCGGTTTTGCCGGCGACATCCTTGCCGTGGTAGTCCTCTGGGAATGCCAGTGGGAAGGTCTTGGCTTCGCCGACCTTCAGGCCCACGGTAGCGGCTTCGAATTCCGGCAGCATGCGGCCTTCGCCCAGCACGAAGGTGTAGTCTTCGGCCTTGCCGCCGTCGAATTCGACGCCGTCGATCTTGCCGACGAAGTCCACGGTCACGCGGTC
>CBFGOU010000866.1:0-2183 GCA_965650445.1 uncultured Oxalobacteraceae bacterium
CGTGCGTTAGACGACCTCTTAGAGAGCGTCTGAGCCGTCCAGCGGCCGACCCAACGTGGCTTACAATTATGCCGAAACGTCGGCAGCCTGGAGGCAGGCAATATGCGGCAGCAGCTCTCTTCGCGACAGCGGATTCTTCTGAGGATCATCGTGGTCGTAGTAATCATCCTGCTGCTGGCGGTATTCGGGGCCACCGCCAGCGCCTTCGTCATCGCCGGCAATCTGGCGCAGCCGCTGCTGGTGCTGGCCGAAGGCACGCGCGCGGTGGCCGAGGGCGACCTGTCGCCGCGCCCGATCGTGGCCACCTCGGACGAACTGGGCACCCTGACGCAATCGTTCAATACCATGACCGGCCAGCTGTTCGAGGCGCGCAGCGCGGTCGAACGCAACCGCGCCGCGCTGCAGAGCGCCAAGGCTCACCTGGAGTCGGTGCTGGAAAATATGTCGGCCGGGGTGATCGTGCTCGATGCCGAATTCAATGTGGTCAATTCGAACGAGGCGGTGGGGCGCATTCTCGGGCATGAGGTGGCTGGCCACGTGGGCAACGCCTTGTCCGGCATCGCAGGGCTGGAGGCGTTCGCCGCGGCCATCACGCGCGCCTTTTCGGCCCAGAGCGCGCAGTCGGCGGCGGGCGCGCGCGCGCGCGGGCACTGGCAGCAGCAGATCGAACTGCCGCGCCGGCCCGGTACCGAGGAACACGACATCGTGCTGCTGGCGCGCGGCTCGCGCCTGCCGGTGGGCGCGGGCAGCGGCTTTATCGTCGTGTTCGACGATATCTCCGACGTGATCTCGGCGCAGCGCTCGATCGCCTGGGGCGAGGTGGCGCGCCGCCTGGCCCACGAAATCAAGAATCCGCTCACGCCGATCCAGCTGTCGGCCGAACGCCTGCAGATGAAGCTGGAAAGCCGGCTGGCGCCGCCGGATGCCGAACTGCTCAACCGCAGCACCACCACCATCGTCAACCAGGTCGACGCGATGAAGCGCATGGTGGACGACTTCCGCGACTATGCCAAGGCGCCGCCGGCGGTGCTCGAGCGGCTCGACCTGAATGCGCTGCTGGGCGAGATCCTCAATCTCTACCTGGCCGGCGACGACAGCGATATCATTCACGCACGGCTGGGAGCCGGCCTGCCGGCGGTGATGGGCGATGCCACCCAGCTGCGCCAGGTGATCCATAATCTGCTGCAGAACGCCCAGGATGCGATGAGCGAGCGCGGACCGAGCGCTCCGCCGGCGCACATCGACGTGACCACCGAAGCGATTCATTACCGCGGCGCCGATGGCCGCAACGGCATCGCGGTGCGCCTCGAAATTGTCGACAACGGTCCCGGTTTTGCGCCTAAAATCCTGTCGCGCGCGTTCGAGCCATACGTTACGTCGAAGGCCCGCGGCACTGGCCTGGGCCTGCCGATGGTGAAGAAAATTATTGATGAGCACGGGGGCCGGATCGACATCCAGAACCGTACAGACGGAACAGGCGCGGCAGTCTCGATTTTGCTGTTAAAGTTAGCGCCTGATAGTGTTCTGGCTTAACGCAGGAAACACGCATAGAATCATGGCTTACGAGGCTGGTTCAAACCTCTAAGAGGCAGCCTCTAAAGCAGGGCTGAAACCGGCTGGCCAAACCAGGAAGGCACACACAGATGGCAAACATACTCGTAGTTGATGATGAAATGGGCATCCGCGAGCTCCTCTCGGAAATTTTGGGCGACGAAGGCCATGCAATCCAGCTTGCCGAAAACGCCCAGCAGGCGCGCGATGCGCGCGCGGCCGGGGCGCCGGATCTGGTCCTGCTCGATATCTGGATGCCCGATACCGACGGCGTCACCCTGCTCAAGGAATGGCAGCGCGACGGCTTGCTGACCATGCCTGTCATCATGATGTCGGGCCATGCGACCATCGATACGGCGGTCGAGGCAACCCGCATCGGCGCGCTCAATTTCCTGGAAAAGCCGATCGCCCTGCAAAAACTGCTCAAGGCGGTGCAGCAAGGCTTGTCGCGCGCGCAGGAAGTGGTGCGCACGCCGGCCCTGGCGCCGCGCCCGATGATCGCGCCCCAGCCGGAGGAAGCGGCGGTGGCGGCAACACCCATGTTCGCCACGCAATCGTCGCAGCAGGCCGCCATCGGCCCGCGCATGGGCGGCATGCCGCACGGCGAAGGGCACGGCTTCTCGCTGTCCTTC
>CBFGOU010000867.1:0-2182 GCA_965650445.1 uncultured Oxalobacteraceae bacterium
CGGTACCAGCGCCGCCGACAGATCGGTGGCATACGGTCCCGCGTCGCCGGGCGCATCGCCGAAATGGCGGGCCGTGTCCTTGTCGATGATCGCCTGCATGGCAGGTGTCGGCAAGGGCGTGTTCTGGGCGCACGCGGCCCTGGCCAGCAAGACTGCCGCCAGCGCGCCCATGCATAAGCTTTTCTTGTTCATGGTGTCTCGGTGTACGTAATCAGCTTGACCGGCCCGAGGATGCCGGCAGGCCGCGGCTCGATCAGCGCCGTATCCTGCGGCACGAAACGCTGGGTGTAGCGCGCCGACAGCAGGCGGTAGTCCGGCAGGGTGCGCCCCGCCAACGTGTTGAGGGCCAGGTTGGCGACCTGCACCTCGATGCGGTTCTTGCCCGGTTTGAGGAGCGCCGTCACGTCGACCCTGTATGGCGGCGCCCACACGGCACCGGCGCGCTGGCCGTTGACCAGCACCTGGGCCGCCTCGCGCACCGGCGAATCCAGCATGGCGCGCATGCCGGCCGGGACCTTCGGCGTCGACGCCAGCGCGGTGCCGGGGCCGAAGTCCAGCGACACGCGCGCGCCCTTGAGCTGCGCCGCGCCCACGTTCACGTCCCTGGCATACACCGCCACGCCCGAGAAGTAGCGGATGTCCTCATCCTCGGTCCATGAGCGCAGCTGGCGCATGGCGACCGGCTTGGCCTTGCCCGGAAAGCTGACGCTCCAGTCGCCGCTCAGGTCAGCGGCCAGCCTGGCTTCACCCAGGCGCGGCGCTGCCGTCGTGGCCAGCGCCTTGTCGGAGAACACCAGCACGCGCGATTCGTACGGCGCCAGCTTGAGCCCGAACGTGGCCCCCGCGCGCGTCAGCTTGCCGCTGAACGGGTCCAGCCATGCGGCCTCGGCACGCGGCGCCCGGAAGCGCGCCTGCGCGTCGACATCGCGGTTGCTGGTGTTGGCGATGAAGTAGATGTCCGCGTCAAGCAGCTTGCGGTGCACGAAGCCGACATCGCTGGCATGCGCGGACACTTGCATGTCCGGCGCACGGGCGGCATGCAAAGCCGCGCCGATGGCGGCTTGCGGCACCACGCGGGCGCCTGCGGCCAGCAGCTCTTGTGCGCCCGCCGCCACCTGCGCGCTCACCTGCCGCGCATTGGCATAACCCGGCGCCAGCGACGGCAACCGGCCCAGGACCAGCACCTTGCCGCCGGCGCGGGCGTAATCGGCCAGCCTGGCCAGCACGTCCGGCGCCATGCGCGTCACATGCGGCAGCACCAGCACCGGGTGCCTGACGCCGGCCGCCAGCACCGATTCCGCGTCGACGTAATCGAGGTTGTAGCCGGCATCGAGTATCGCTTCAGTCAGTTCCGGCGTGACATACCTGTGCATCTCGGCCGACAGCGACACCTTGCCCGGAACCAGCGTGGCCGCCACGTCGTCGTTGGGCAGGTACACCGCCACATCGTTGGCCGGCTGGCCCTGGCGCATCAGGTAGCTCATGCGGGTCAGGTAGCCGTTCACGTCCGGCATCACGTTCCACCACGGGTTGTGGTCATCGAACACGGCGGCCGCATAGAAGGCGTAGCCCGGTTCCTGGCTGCCCGGCGGCGTGTACGGCCAGCCGTGGCCGACAAACTGGTTCACGCCCTGCAGCAGCATGCGGTCCGCTTCGGCCTTCATGTCCAGCGGCGTGGCCGAGAAGGCGGGCGAATTGAGCCAGGTCCAGGTCTCGGCGGAGATCACCGGGCGGTTGTAGATGTGGCCGGCCGAGGTGGCCAGCCGGGTGAACGAGAAGGAGCGAAACTGCGGGCCCTCGCCTTCCGGCAGCGCGACCAGGCGGTTGCTCGACATCGTCACCGGCGGCTCGCCGTAGGTCTGCGAGCGCAATTGCGTGCCATGCGCCCTGGCCCAGTTGTCGATCGGGGTCAGATAGCGCTCGTTGGCCAGTTCGGTCTGCGTGAGCACCCAGTCGCGCCGCATGGCGGCGGCGTCGGCGCCCTGCCCGCTGGTGATCTTGGGCAGGTGCGGCTTGAGGTCGTAACCGCGCCGCTTCTGGAATTCGGCAAGGAAGTCATCGGTCCAGTCGCTGCCGTAGACTTCCAGGCTGTCCGAAAACACCGCGTAGGGCGGCTGGTCGCCGAAGGCCTTCAGCAGCGGTTCGGCGATGGTGTTGAGGTGTTGATCGACGGCGCCGCGCG
>CBFGOU010000868.1:0-2180 GCA_965650445.1 uncultured Oxalobacteraceae bacterium
GACCTCGACGCCATGCTGGCGGCCATCGACGCCGATACCCGCCTGATTTTCATCGCCAACCCGAACAACCCGACCGGCACTTTCATTCCCGCCCCGCAAATCCAGGCTTTCCTCGACAAGGTGCCGGCCGGCGTGGTGGTGGTGCTCGATGAAGCCTACAACGAATTCCTCAAGCCGGAAGACCAGTTCGAGTCCGCCCAGTGGGTGCGCAAGTACCCGAACCTGGTGGTTTCGCGCACCTTCTCGAAAGCCTACGGCCTGGCCGGCCTGCGCGTCGGCTTTGCCATCGCCCAGCCGGCGCTGACCGATCTGATGAACCGCATCCGCCAGCCGTTCAACGTCAATTCCCTGGCGCAGGCCGCCGCGGTCGCCGCGCTCAACGACGCGCAGTTTCTGGAGCAGGGCGCGCGCAACAACGCCGCCGGCTACCGCCAGTTCGTCGAAGCGTTCGAGGACATGGGGCTGGAATACGTGCCGTCCTACGGTAACTTCGTGCTCGTCAAGGTAGGCGAGGACGAAGGCGCCGGCGCGCGCGTCAATCTGGCTCTGCTCAAGCAGGGCGTGATCGTGCGCCCGGTCGGTAACTACGGTCTGCCGCAATGGCTGCGCATTTCCATCGGCCTGCCGCAGGAGAACGCCGTCTTCATCGCGGCCCTGAAGAAGGCGCTGGGCTGACGTGTTCAATAAAGTCGTTATTGTCGGCGCCGGCCTGATCGGCGGTTCGTTCGCGCTGGCGCTCAAGGCCGCCGGTAAGGCCGGCGTGGTGACTGGCCTGGGCCGCACGCCGCAAGCGATGGCGCGCGCTTTGGCGCTGGGCATCGTCGACGAAGTCGCCAGCTCGCCCGCCGAGGCGATGCAGGGCGCCGACCTGGTGCTGATCGCCGCACCGGTGGCGCAGACCGGCCGCATTCTGGCCTCGCTGCTGCCCTTTCTGGAAGAGGGCACCATCATCACCGACGCCGGCAGCACCAAGGCGGACGTGGTGGCGTCGGCCTACGAGGCGCTGGGCTTGCGCGTGAAGCAGTTCGTGCCCGGCCACCCGATCGCAGGACGCGAAAGCAATGGGCCCGACGCCGCCATACCCGATCTGTATGTCGGCAAAAAGGTCGTGCTGACGGCCTTGCCCGAGAACGCGCCGGCCGACGTCGACAAGGTCGCTTGCGCCTGGCAGGCCTGCGGCGCGCTGATTCACCGGCTCACGCCCGAGCAGCACGACACGGTGTTCGCCTCGGTCAGCCATTTGCCGCACTTGCTGGCGTTCGCGCTGGTGGACGACGTCGCCCACAAGGAGCATTCCGCGCTGCTGTTCCAGTTCGCCGCCAGCGGCTTTCGCGATTTCACCCGCATTGCCGGTTCGTCGCCGGAGATGTGGCGCGACATCAGCCTGGCCAACCAGAACGCCCTGTTGGCCGAGCTGGACGACTATCTGGCACAATTGACACGCATGCGCGCCATGCTGGCCGCGCGCGACGGTGCGTCGCTGGAGGCAATCTACGCCAATGCGCGCCACGCGCGCAGCCAATGGATCGAAGCCATCGAAACGGCCGAGAAGCCCGCGCCGATCAATACTGAAGAATAAAGCCACCCAAGGAATTCGCATGTCGCAGCAAAAGCAGAATCCGCATCTTCTCGATCTCCAGCCTGTCATGCATGTGGAGGGCAGCGTACGCCTTCCAGGCTCGAAGAGCATTTCCAACCGCACCCTGCTGCTGGCCGCGCTGTGCGAAGGCAGCACCACAATCGTCGATCTGCTGGCTTCGGACGATACCCTGGTGATGCTCGGCGCGCTGCGCTCGCTGGGCATCGCGTGGGAAGAAGTCGACGAGCGCACCCACCTGGTGCATGGCGCCGGCGGCGTGCTGCCGGTGCATGAGGCCGATCTCTTCATGGGCAACGCGGGCACGGCGATCCGGCCGCTGACGGCGGCGCTGGCGGTGATCGGCGGCGACTACACGCTGCATGGCGTCGCGCGCATGCACGAGCGTCCGATCGGCGATCTGGTGGACGCGCTCAACGCCATCGGCGCGCAGATCGAATACACCGGCGTGGAAGGTTTTCCGCCGCTGCGCATCCGCCGCGGCCACATCCACGCCGAGCGCCTGTCGGTGCGCGGCAATGTGTCGAGCCAGTTCCTGACCGCCGTGCTGATGGCCGCGCCGCTGATGGCCAAGACCCATCCG
>CBFGOU010000869.1:0-2179 GCA_965650445.1 uncultured Oxalobacteraceae bacterium
TTGACGCCAATCTGCCATAAATCCCTTCAGACCTGGTCGACCAGTTTGTCACCGGTCCGATGACCGCCGAGTCGGTCGATGCAGTGATGAGGAAATTCAAGAAGGCCATTCTCGAACGCGCGCTGGGCGCCGAGATGACGCATCACCTTGGCTATGCGCCCGGTGCCGACAAGCCTGCCGGCACGAGCAACCACCGCAATGGCACAAGCGGCAAGACCGTCCTGAGCGACGACGGCCCGCTGCGTATCGACGTGCCGCGTGACCGACATGGAGCGTTCGAGCCCCAGATCATTGGCAAGCACGAGCGACGCTTCACCGGATTCGACGACAAGATCATAGCCTTGTACGCACGCGGGTTGACGGTACGCGAGGTGCAAGCACACCTGCAGGAAATGTACGCGGTCGACGTCAGCCCCGACTTGATCAGCAAGGTGACCGACGCGGTCATGGCCGAAGTGACGGCCTGGCAGAGCCGGCCGCTCGAGCCGATGTATCCGGTGGTGTTCTTCGACGCGCTGCGCGTCAAGATCCGCGAGGAAGGTGTGGTGCGCAACAAGGCGATCTACCTGGCGCTGGGCGTATTGCCGGACGGGACGCGCGACATCCTTGGGTTCTGGATGAAGGTGTTTAGCGATCTCAAGACACGCGGCCTGGGCGATATCCTGATCGCCGTCACCGACGGCCTGAAGGGCATGCCGGAGGCGCTCGGCGCGGTGTATCCGGCAACGACCCTGCAGAGCTGCATCGTGCACCTGATCCGCAACAGCCTTGACTTTGCGAGCTGGAAGGACAGGAAGGCCTTGGCGGCAGCGATCAAGCCGATCTATACCGCCCCAAGCGCAACGGCGGCGGAGGCCGAACTGGATGCGTTCGAGCAGGGACCATGGGGCGCGAAATTTCCCACCGTGACAGCCAGCTGGCGACGTGCGTGGACCCATGTGATTCCCTTCTTCGCCTTTCCGCCGGACGTGCGGCGGGTGATCTACACAACCAATGCCATCGAGAGCGTGAATGCGCGGTTACGCAAGATCCTCAAGACGCGAGGGCACTTCCCCAACGACGACGCGGCAACTAAGTTGATTTGGCTGGCGCTACGCAATATCACTGCCGACTGGGGACGAGCTGCGAATAACTGGAAATCGGCTATGAACCAATTTGCCATCCTATTTGATGACCGATTCGTGAGGTCGATCGGGTAGAATGGAGACCGACTTTACCACCGCGCCGCACGCTCGTGCCCTGCGCATTGGGCGGCGAGCGGCGCCATGGAAAAGTCTACGCGCCCCGCACACAAAAAATCTGACACTCCCGCGCTATTGGTACGGTCGCTGATGTCGTGCAATCGAGCGCACCAGGGATTTTCACCCCTTGCGCACAAAACGGGTCTGAGTGACGTTTGTTCTATCGAACGTCAGAGTCTCAATCGTCGTCCAAGTCGGTATTATGCTCCGCGTGCTTGGCTTTCAGGTTTTGAACGCGATTGATCACCTGATGCAGATGCAGTTCCAGAGCGATCGCTTCAGTTACCGGAACGAAGGCATTTCGACTACGGTGCCGAATTTGTCCCCGATACTTTTCAACGCCTCGCCCCCCTTCATTGCCTATCCAATAGTCGTCCTCTTTTCTTACTTTGTTTCTTCCAACATTGTCCTGATGCGCATGTGCCTGAGTTAATCGGCCGAATTCCTTGGTGCCTGCATCATAAACGTACACGGTTCTGGTGGCAGGATCATCGCCGGTATAACCGATAATATTCCCCAAGTTATAGACATCGTCTCTATACCCCATATCTGCTCCCTTGTTGAGTGGACTTGCACGCGATAGTTTCCTTGATGCATTCTCTCACATGAAATGTTGATCTGACCATGCTTATTGCATGCGTTGCGCAAGAGCGGATCCAGAGCCGATTGCGCAAGTCGGGTCATCCACATCGCAACCGCTACCGCATCCGAAAACTGATGTGTTCGAGCGCTACGGCAGGCGCGACTCTGTCGCTGTTGACATATGGCCTCACCAATTTCTCGCTCGCACAACGTACCCCCGCCGTCACACGAGATGCGGCCCCGGCGTTGTGCCGTACCAAAGCGGGCGCGCAGCGACCGGGTAGTTTGGTGACGGGGCGCGGCGATCGCCGCGCCTGGCGGCGTAGGCCGTCGTCAACTTCCGGAGATTATCATGC
>CBFGOU010000870.1:0-2166 GCA_965650445.1 uncultured Oxalobacteraceae bacterium
GCCGGTTGCTCCATGTCCATCCCCGCGCAGTCCACCATCGCCTGACCCATGGCGGCCGGCGGCGTCAGCATCGGGCAGGTATACGAAGCCAGCGCAAGCTGCACGAACAGCATGCTGCACAGCGCGATCAGGGCGGCAACGAAGCGGGATGGACGGGACAGTTTCATGGTTTTCCAATTGTACGCCATGGATGGCGGCCCTGGCATGCGGACTACGAGAGTGGCGCTGGTCGAGGCCAGGCTGGGATGGTGAGCTTGCCCCAGTCGGCGACCGGGAGTGGCATCGACGGTAACTTGCAGCACGGAAAACAGGGGCCGCAATGTGGCGCACTGCACAGACACAACCGCAATTCTGCGATGTAGAATCCGGACGCGGACGTGCTCAACCTGCTCAAGCGGCCGCCCTGTTTAACTGGCCGGAAAGGCGCGGTTCTTTTCTAACTTTTGGCGGTCCGCCGCCGACATCAGAGGCAGCCATGGCAAGTAAATCTGTGGCAGGTAGGTGTCCTGTCGATACTGAGCTGCCGGCAACGCGGCCGGTGGCAGCCACCGGCAATCCGGCGTCGCAGCGGCTCTATCATGGAACACGGGCCGACCTGAAGCCCGGCGACCTCATCGAACCCGGCTATAGCTCCAACTACGGCAAGGGGAAGAAGGCGAACTGGGTCTACCTGTCAGCCACACTGGAGGCGGCGACCTGGGGGGCGGAACTGGCACAGGGCGACGCGCCGGGCAGGATTTACATCGTGGAACCGACCGGCCCAATCATGGATGACCCCAATCTGACGGACAAAAAATTCCCTGGCAACCCGACCAAGTCATACCGCTCGCGCGAACCACTGCGCGTCGTCGGGGAGGTCATGGAGTGGCAGGGGCATTCGCCCGAAACGCTCCAGGCGATGAAGGACCACGTCGAGCGCCTGAGGCAACTAGGCGTTGAGGCAGATGACGACTGATTGCGTGGCAGGACGCCCGGGGGCTTGGCCAAATCAAATCATCAGCGCTATGCCTTGTCTGCCCGGCGCTATTAGGGTGGCAACGATGCCGCGTTCACTGTAAAATGCGCGGATTATGTGAATGGTGTCCTCCTGCTGGCCAGCGGGAGGGTGAAACGGGAAGCCGGTGATGCGCGAGATTTCATCTTGCGCCAGTCCGGCGCAGCCCCCGCTGCTGTAAGCCTGACGACCTTGATCGAACGCCACTGTGCCGCGCACGGGAAGGCAGGATCAGGGAAGGATGAAGGCAAGCCAGAAGACCGGCCATTCATGCTTGATTGCGCAAAACCCGGGGTGTGGTTTTGCCTGTTGGCTGTTCGTTGTTTCTTCCTTCGTTGGTAATGCTGCCGCTCGCTGCGGCCGTGCATTTGTTCGCGCGCGCGGTCACCCGCCGGCTGCCTGCATGCGCGCTGTGCCCTTCCTGGAAAAAACACGGCTGCCTGGTTTTCATGCGTGCCCGGCGCGCAGTCACAGGTCAAAACATACATTGAGTTCCTTTACACTTTTTCGGTTAGTCGTCGCGATGCTGTGCGCCGTCGCCTGCGCACCCGTCCAGGCGGACACCCTGTTCGCCATCGTCACCGAGCGCGCCGCGCCAACGGCCATCGAAGCGGCCCACCGCCATCTTCTCAAGCATCCACAGGACCGCATTGTGCTGCGCACGCCGGCCCAATGGATGGCCGCGAGCGATCGCCAGGCAGGTCTCTGGGTAGCACAGGCCGGCAGCGTGCTGGCCGTTTCGCTGTTTGGCGACCCGGCGCGCCGCCTGAAGGAAGTCTTGCCGCGCCATGCAAGGGCGCGCTCGGCCGTTCTAGCCTTCAACGGCGAAGCCAGCCTCAGCCTGATGAGCCGCGACGCGCGCGGCGGCCTGCTCGACTTCCCGCCCGAGACGCTGCGTGAACTGGCGTCGGATGCGCCGCCGGAAGCGGCCCTGAAAACGGCGCAAGCCCATCCCGCCGCCAGCCATTGGCTAGACGCGCGCCGCCTGTGGCAGGGCGGCGGCACCGACAACACCGCCGCGCTGTTCGCGCATCTGCTCAATCCGGCCGTGGCACTGGCCGCGCCGCTGCCGGAGCCGACACTGCGCGTGCGCGTGGGCCAGCGCGAGCTGACCGGCGCCGCCGCCTGGGGCAACGCGGCGCAACTGGGCCTGACGGCGCAGAGCGCCGTGG
>CBFGOU010000871.1:0-2165 GCA_965650445.1 uncultured Oxalobacteraceae bacterium
CGCGGATTTGCCGTGGTCGCTAGCGATGTACGCAGCCTGGCCCAGCGCTCGGCCACCGCCGCACAGGAAATCAAGCAGCTCATCGGCGCCTCGGTTGAACGGGGCGACCAAGGCACACAGCTGGTCGACCGGGCCGGCACCACCATGCTGGAACTGGTGGCCAGCATCAAGGGGGTGTCGACCATCATGAGCGACATCACCCTGGCCAGCCAGGCGCAATCGAACGGGATCGCGCAAGTGAGCCGCGCGATAGAACAGATGAACGAGGTGGCCCAGCAAAACGCCAGTCTGTGCAGCAGGCGGCGGCCTCCACCGAAGCCATGCAGCGGCGCGCCGAGCACATGGTCGGCGTGGTCAGCGCGTTCGAGCTGGGCGAGCAAGGATTGGCAGAAAAGAGTACGTCAGCGCGGGCGCCGAAGCCGGTGCGCCAGCGTCCGGCTCTCAGCGCCGTGCATTAGCGCGTTACGGCAGCTGCCAGCCAGCGTTCGCGGTAGTCATCCAGGCCGCTGAGCGCCAGCGGCGTGGCGGCCTGCCCGGCCATGGCCGGCGCCTCCCCCCAGCGATGCAGCATCCAGCCGCCGCAAGTGGTGCCGCTGGCATCGTCCGACGTCGATACCGGCTGCTGCGGACGCAAGGCTCCCAGCAAGGGGGCAAAGTAGGGATTGCCGCTGAAACTGCCTTCGACGACGATGCCGCCTTGCGCACCCAGGGCGGTAAGGCAATAGTCGGTCATCAACACGCAGTACAGGGTGGCCAAAGCGTAACGTTCTTCGGCGCTCCGCGGCTGCGGTCCTGCGATGCTGCCCCTGTGGCCCGCGAACGGCCCGCCGGACTCGGCAAAGCAGGGCAGTGCCATGGTGCCGCGTTCCACCAGGTTTTCGAGGTCGGCAACGCTGCAGGTGGCGGGCGAGGCGCCGGCCAGGATGCCGAATTCGCGCCCGCCCATGAAGCGCATGCAGGCCACCGGTTTGCCCAAGGCATTGGTGTTGGCCAGCATGTCGGCGTTTTCGCGCAACTGCTTGAGTTCAACACCGAAGGCGGCCGCAATCATCCAGGTGCCGGTCGACAGCACCGTCTGGCGCGGCGCGTTGAGGTAGCGCAGCAGCGAGGCGTTGCTGTCGTGAATGCCGCACACGATCTTGCAGTCCGACGGCAAGCCGGTCAGCGCGGCCAGCTCCGGCTTGACGTTGCCCAGGGGCGCGAACGCCGGCTGGCGCGGCGGAAACAAGTGCTCCCAGCCCATCCGCTTCGGCAGGTCGGAATATTGCTGGGTGACGGGATTCCACAGATCGGTATGGCAACCCAGCGACGTTACTTCGCTGGCGGCAACGCCGGACAGGCGCCAGGCCCAGTACTGCGGGTACATCAGGATGTGGCGCGCGCGGGCGAACGCGGTCGGGAATTTTTGGGCTTGCCAGACCAGCTGACGGCCCAGGTTCAGGCCGCATGGCAGCGCGGGCGACAGCGTGTCGGCGTAGTCCGGCCGCGCCGAATAATCCACCTCGCCGGGATCGAATTCATAGTCGAGCACCGGCAGCACCAGGCCGGTGTCGTCGACCAGCGCGGCGGTCGCGCCATGCGTCACGGGCACGATGGCGCCGATGCACGCCTGCGCGGCAAAGCCGGCCATGGTGCCGAGCATCCAGTCCCAGATGCGTTCCACGTCGTGGTGCGGATAGGGGCCGTTGTCGGCGATGGCGTTGGGCATGCGCTGCTCGCTCAGCAGGCCGCCTTGCGCATCGAGCAGGGCCAGCTTGACGTTGGTCTTGCCGATGTCGAGGACGATGGTGGCGCTGTCGTTCATTATTTCGCCACCTTCTTGCCTTGCATCAGCCGTGGCAGGGCAATGGTGACCAGCAGCAGGATACCGACCACGATGGTCATGTAAATGCCTGGAATGTTCGCCAGCGACAAGCCGTAGGTGACGATGCCCAGCGTCAGCACCGCCAGCATCACGCCGCCGATGGTGCCGGCACCGCCGGCAATGCTGACACCGCCCAGAATGACCATGGTAATGACTTCGAGTTCCCAGCCGGTGGCGATATTCGGCCGGGTGCTGCCGATGCGGCCGGTCAGCAGGAAGGCCGCCAGGCCGGCCATGGCGCCGGTCAGCATGAACAGCAGCATGCGGTAGCGCTCCACGTTGATGCCGGAAAAGCGCGCGG
>CBFGOU010000872.1:0-2162 GCA_965650445.1 uncultured Oxalobacteraceae bacterium
ACAACCTGAACGTCAGCTTCAATTACGTAGAAGGCGAATCGCTGATCATGGCGATCAAGGATATTGCCGTCTCGTCCGGTTCGGCCTGCACCTCGGCCAGCCTGGAACCCTCGTACGTGCTGCGTGCGCTGGGCCGCAGCGACGAACTCGCGCACAGTTCGATCCGCTTTACCATCGGCCGTTTCTCGACCGAAGCCGACATCGATTTTGCCATCGATCTGCTCAAGTCGAAGGTCAACAAACTGCGCGAGCTGTCGCCACTGTGGGACATGTTCAAAGAAGGGATCGACATCAACTCGATCCAATGGGCTGCCCACTAATTTCGACCACAGGATAGGAGTAATCAAAATGGCATATTCGGACAAAGTGTTGGATCACTATGAAAATCCACGCAACGTCGGCGCTTTCGAAAAAGGCGACGAGACCGTCGGTACCGGCATGGTCGGCGCGCCGGCCTGCGGCGACGTGATGAAACTGCAGATCAAGGTCGGCGCCAATGGCCTGATCGAAGACGCCAAGTTCAAGACCTATGGCTGCGGCTCGGCGATCGCCTCGTCCTCGCTGGTGACCGAATGGGTCAAGGGCAAGACGCTCGACCAGGCGCTGTCGATCAAGAACACCCAGATCGCCGAGGAATTGGCGCTGCCGCCAGTGAAGATCCACTGCTCGATCCTGGCCGAAGACGCGATCAAGGCCGCTGTCGAAGACTACAAGACCAAGCACCCGGCCACCGCCTAAGGCGGGGAGGAACCATGGCAATTACACTGACCGAAAAAGCGGCCAAGCACATCAACCGCTACCTCGAACGGCGCGGCAAGGGTGTGGGCTTGCGTTTTGGCGTGCGCACCACCGGCTGCTCGGGCCTGGCCTACAAGCTCGAGTACGTCGACGAAGGCGCGCCTGAAGACAGCGTGTTCGAGTCGCACGGCGTGAAGGTCTTTGTCGACCCGAAAAGCCTGCCCTACATCGACGGCACCGAGCTCGATTTCACCCGCGAGGGCCTGAACGAAGGCTTCAAGTTCAAGAACCCGCAGGTCAAGGACGAATGCGGCTGCGGCGAAAGCTTCCGTATCTAAACATGCAGAACCACTTCGACCTGTTTCGTCTGCCGGCCACGTTCACGCTCGATCAACAGGCGCTGGACTCGGCTTACCGCGACGTGCAGGGCCAGGTCCACCCGGACCGCTTCGTCAATGCCAGCGACGCCGAAAAGCGCGTCGCCATGCAATGGGCCACCCGCGCCAACGAGGCCTACCAGACCCTCAAGCATCCGCAAAAGCGCGCCCAGTACCTGTGCGATCTGCACGGCGTGGATTTGAAGACCGAGTCCAACACGGCCATGCCGATGGATTTTCTGATGCAGCAGATGGAATGGCGCGAAGCGCTGGGCGAGGCGAGGGCGGCACGCGACAGCGACGCGCTCGATGCACTCGACGCCGCAGTGAAAGCCGCGCGCAAGGCGCGCCTGGCGCAGATCGGCCAGCAGCTCGACGCCGGCGACTACGACCACGCCGCCCAGGGCGTCCGCGCGCTGATGTTTTTGGATAAATTTGGCGAAGAACTGAACTTCGCATTCGAGGCGCTCGAGCATTAAGGTCTTCCTCGCGAACGCGGGGACCCATAAGCAGCGTGCCCAGCATGGGTCCCCGCGTTCGCGGGGACGACGGCGCGGCGAATAAAAACACACGAAACGATACATGGCACTCCTGCAAATCTCCGAACCCGGCATGTCCACCGCACCGCACCAGCACCGTCTGGCGGTCGGCATCGACCTTGGCACCACCAACTCGCTCGTCGCCACAGTCCGCAGCGGCATCCCTGAAGTGCTGAGCGACGAAGACGGCCGCCCGCTGCTGCCGTCGGTCGTGCGCTACCTGCCCAACGGGCACGCGAACATCGGCCACAAGGCGCAAGAGCACCAGACCACCGACCCGAAGAACACCATCGTCTCGGTCAAGCGCTTCATGGGCCGCGGCCTGAAGGACATCGCCTACGCCGAGAACATGCCCTATGTTTTCCAGGATGCCCCCGGCATGGTCCAGCTCAAGACCGTCGCCGGCGTGAAAAGCCCGGTCGAAATCTCCGCCCAGATCCTGGCCACCCTGCGCCAGCGCGCCGAAGATTCGCTCGGCGACGACCTGGTCGGCGCGGTCATCACCGTG
>CBFGOU010000873.1:0-2156 GCA_965650445.1 uncultured Oxalobacteraceae bacterium
GTCATCCATAGCATGCGCCCGCTGTTCTCGCGCCACAGGCCGGCATTCATGCCTTCGAAGATCGCGCGGTGAATGTCGTAGTTCATCAGCTGGGCCTTGCGCTCGAAGTCGTCGAAGGAGCTGGCTTCGCCGTACGCGGTCCTGAGCGCATTCATGAACGGGCCGGTGCCGCCGTTACCGTCGGGATGCCAGTCGTGATAGGCCACGCTGTCGCTGATCGGCCAGCGCTCGGATTCGGGAATGGCCGCCTTGAACGCTTCCGCAGTCGGCATCGACGGCACGCCCACTTCCACCGAAAAGCCTTTGGCATGCTGGGTGAAGTAAGTGGCCGGCGCCTGGTAGTTGTACGGGCCGCTGTTCTGCAGGTTGATGCGGTTCGAGCTGCCGGTGTACCAGCGGGTGCCGTCCAGCTCATAAATCATCGATTCCAGCGCTTCGTTGAGCGCCGGCTGCGGCACGCCTTCGTTACGGCCGAACCAGGCGATCACGGATGGATGATTGCGAAAGCGCTTGACCACGTCGCGCGCATTGGCCATGAACAGGCCGACATCCTGCGGCTCGATGTTGTAGTCCTGGGTCGAGGCCCAGAAGTCGTTCAGCACCATCAGGCCGTACTCGTCGGCCAGCTCGAAGAATGCTTCCTCGGTGTTCTGGCCCACCCAGTTGCGGATGATGTTGACGTTGGCGTCGCGGTGCAGCCGGAAATACGGCTCCAGGCGCTGGCGCTGGACCCGCTTGAGCCAGTCGTCCATGCCCCAGTTGCCGCCGCGCGCCGCGATGCGCACGCCATTGACCTTGATGACCAGATGCGGCGTCAGCGTGCTCTCGCCCAGGTCCCGGATGGCGGCGCTGCCCTCGGCTTCCGGACGCAGGCCGCTGGCCCACTGGTTGCCGGCCACCTTGCGGATCGCTTGGTGGCGCGCGTCGGTGATCCTGATGCCCAGCCGGCTCGCCTTGGTAAAGTCGGCCTCCACCCGGCGCAGATGGCCGCCGGCGTCGACCAGCGACAGTTCGTACGTCACCGCGCGGATGCCGAAGCCGGTCTTGCCCTGGTCCGACAGCCGTCCGCCCTGCAGCACGTCGACCTTGACGTCGTGCATATCGGGGCGGCCGTAGCCGTTCGGCCACCACAGGCGCGGCTGGCGCAGCTTGAGCGCGGCGAATTGCTGCGCCGTGAAACTGACACTGTGCGCGCCCGGCGCGAGCGCCACGGTCTTGCTGACGACGACCGGTTGCAGGATGCCGGCGCGGTCGGTGATGGTGGCGCGCACGGTGGTGCGTATGGTTTTGCCGGACAGGTTCGTCAGCGGCACGTCGATGCCGATCTCGGCCTCGCTGTTGTCGGCCTTGGTCAGCGCGGTGACGACGTGGGTATCGCCCAGGCGCACGTCGCCGGTGGCGCGCAGCACCACGTCCTGCCACATGCCGGTATTGCGGTCGCGCACGGAGGGAATCCAGTCCCAGCCTTCGGAGGCGATAAAGGTCGGGCCATCCTGCGCCAGCACGCCGCCGTTTTCGCCGGCGCCGGCGCTGAGCGATTCCTCCTGCGGCAAGCCTGGATGCGGCGGCGGCGACACTTTGACCGCGATGACGTTCCGGCCTTTGGCAGCGAGGAAGGGACTGATGTCGAAGGTGCCGCGGATGAAGGCGCCCTTCATGTCGCCGAGGCGGCGGCCATTGATCCACACCTGCGCGGCGTAGTTGATGCCCTTGAAGGTGACGAACAGGTGCTGTCCGGGGCGGTAAGCGGCCGGCGTATCGAAGCTGCTGCGATACCAGTAATCCTGCCTGTTCAGGCTCTCGGGGATGACCAGATTGTTCAGCCCATGGGCAGGGTCCGGATACACGCCACGGTCGACCAGCGTGGTCAGGACGGTGCCCGGGACGGTGGCCTTGTACCAGCCGCTGGCATCAAAACCGGCGCTGGCGATCTGGCGCTCGGCGCCCTTGACCTGCGGCGCGGCCTGGAGCGACCAGGCGCGGATCGTCCATTCGTTCGGGCCGCTCTTTTCCAGCGCCGGCCCGGCATACGGCGCCCTGGCAACCGGGGCCGACGGCGGCGTGTTCGATGTCGGCAGCGTCCACGCATCCTGCGGCACCAGCTGCCCGGCCATCTGGCGGGTTTGCAGCGGCCACGACGGGCTGCCGTTCTCGAA
>CBFGOU010000874.1:0-2151 GCA_965650445.1 uncultured Oxalobacteraceae bacterium
ATTGCGGGCGATTTGCCGGGTATCTATCCCTACATCGTGGACGGCGTGGGCGAAGGCACCCAGGCCAAGCGGCGCGGACTGGCGGTGATTGTCGACCACCTGACGCCACCGTTGGCCACCACCCCGCTGTACGACGAGCTGCTGGCACTGCGCCAGGTGGTCGAGAGTTTCGAGGCCGCCAACTCGGAGTCGCTCAAGGCACAGGCCGCGCACCTGATGCGCGAACGGGTCAACGCACTGAACCTGAAGGCGGAACTGGAAGCCTCGATGGCCGACGTGCTGGCGGTGCGCGGCATCGGCTTCGACGCGGCGGACGACGATTTGCTGGCGCACGAAGTCGGCCATTATCTGACCAAGCTGCAGGAGAAATTCATGCCCTTCGGCCTGCACATTTTCGGCCGCCCCTGGACGCAGCAATCCATCGCTCTGATGCTCGACTCGATGACGAAAGGAGGCATCGACGCACCGGACATTGCCGCCAGGCTGGCCGATTCGCCGCGCCGCGAGATGCTGGCCCTGCTGGCCGGCCTGGATGGCCAGTACATTGAACCGGGCAAGGGTAACGACCCGCTGCGCTCGCCCGAAGCGCTGCCCACCGGACGCAACTTCCACGCCGTCGACGGCGACATCTTGCCGACCCGCCTGGGCTACCAGCTGGGTGCGCGCATGGCCGCCAAAGCCGGCGCGCGCGACACTGTGCTCAAGGGCAGCGAAGGCATCATCCTGTGGGCGTCCGATGCGGTCCGCGATGAAGGCGTGATGGTGGCGTTCGCGCTGGCCATGATGGGGGCCGAGCCGGTGTGGAATGCGCGCGGTATCGTCACCGATGTGCGGCTCAAGCCCGGCACCATACGGCGCGACGCACTGGTGACAACCTCGGGCCTGTTCCGCGACCTGTATCCCAACCTGATCCGCCTGATCGACCGCGCCGGCCGCCTGGCGCTGGCCGCATCTGCCACCGCCCTGGCCGAGCGGGATCCGGCGCTGAAGGAAGCCTTGCAGGCGGCGCTCGCGCCGGTGCCCGGCGCTGCCTGGGGCAGCGAAGACGTGGCGCGCAACCGCGTGGCGGCCGAATGGCTGGTGCGCCAGCGCACCCTGGCCAGCTCCGGCATGCCCGCCAGCGAGGCGGGCCGCGCCGCCGCGCAGCGCGTGTTCGGCGACGCGCCTGGCGCCTACGGCACCGGCGTCAACCGCCTGACCGAGCGCTCAGGCGCATGGCGCGAGCGCGACGAGATCGGTCGCGCTTACCGCAACCGCATGGGCCACGCCTACGGACTGGACGCCAGCGGCGAGGCCAGCCACGGCGCATTCGACGCGGCGCTGGATGGCATCGAACGCACCTACCACGGCCGCGCCAGCAATTTATACGGCCTGCTCGACAACAACGACGCCTTTGATTACCTGGGCGGCCTGTCGCTGGCCATCGAGGGGCGCACCGGACGGGTGCCGGAGGCCTTCATCCTGCAGCATGCGCAGCCAGGCCGCGCCGACGTCGAACCGCTGGCCGCCGCCCTGCTGGGCGAACTGCGCGGGCGTTTCCTCAATCCGGCCTGGCTCAAGCCGCTGATGGGACATGGCTACGCCGGCGCGCGCACCATGGGCCAGGAATTCGTGGAAAACCTGTGGGGCTGGCAAGTGACGCGGCCCGACCTGGTAAAGAGCTGGGCGTGGGACGAGGTGAAATCGGTGTACTTCGACGATGCGCACAAACTGGGCCTGCCGCAATTTCTCGGCCAAGGCCACAACGCGCACGTCAAGGCGCACATGCTGGCCATCTTCATGGTCGCCGCCGAGAAGGGATTCTGGAAGACCGACCCGGCCACCATCAGGAAAATGGGCGGCGAGCTGGCGCGGCTGGTGGCCAGCAACGGCTTGCCGGGCAGCGGCCATGCCGCCCCCAATCACCCGATGTGGGACTGGCTGGCGCCGCAGCTGGACGGCGCCGATGCGCAAGCGCTCGGCGTGGCGCTGGCCAAGGCGCGCGGCGAAATGCTGCCCGCCGCCGCCCAGTCCGAGGCCAGGCAATCCGGCCAGCCGCGCCATGCGCAAGCGGCCAATGCGGCCAATGCGGCCAATGCGGCCGAACCGGCCAAGCCCGCCGCGTAGCCCGCCACTGCGCCCCCCCGCATGTATGAATTGCACCAGAAGTCC
>CBFGOU010000875.1:0-2141 GCA_965650445.1 uncultured Oxalobacteraceae bacterium
ACGGCGATTGGCGCCTGCGCCAGCCGCCGGCACCGAATGGGAAGAATTTTAAGGCAGGGTAGCGAAGCTGCAGGACAACCCATGCGCCTCATAACCGGCATAGATTAAAGACCTGGATACCAAGTGTTCTGTCATTCAAAGAGGAAATTCAAATGAAAACTACAAATCTCACCGTTGGCCAGCGTCTCGGAATCGGCTTTGGCATCGTTCTTCTCTTCCTGGCGGGCATAACCGCGCTCGCCATTGTCGAGCTTGGCGCACTCAACGCGGGAACCGAGAAAATCGTTCAGAAGGACTGGGCCAAATCCAAGCTGGCCGCAGCAGCGCTCGACAATGTGCGCGGCAGCATCGGCAGGGTGTTTCAATTGACATCGGACCTGAATCAAGAGCAATTCAGGAATGCCAAGGAGCGTCTCGCCGCCAATACCAAAGGTTTTAACGAACCGCTCGATCAGCTTGAACAGTTGGTTTATCTGGCCGAGGGTAAGGCGTTGGTCGCCAAATCCAAGGAGGCGGCGGCGCAGTACGTCGCCGCATACGGCAAGGTCATCGCCCTCGTTGAAGCAGGAAAGAAGGACGAAGCCGCCAAGGCTGCTTTCGGAGAAACATACGCCCTGTTGCACGCTTTTGCCGGGCACTTGCGTCAGTTAAACGACTTGCAGCAAAAGATCGTGGACGAGGAGGGCGAGAAAAGCAGGAAGACGTTCGAGTCGGCGCGCTTTCTGATGATCTCGCTTGGGATGGCGGTCCTTTTCCTGGGCCTCGCGGCGGCTTTCCTGATCACGCGCGGACTATTGAAACAACTCGGCGGCGAGCCGGATTATGCGGCCGACATTGCGGGAAAAATTGCGGCAGGCGATCTTTCCGTCGAGATCAACACCAAGATAAATGATCATTCAAGTTTGCTGTTCGCGATCAAGGCCATGCGCGACAGCCTCGCCAATATCGTCGGTCAGGTTCGCACCGGCACCGACACGATCGCCACCGCATCGAACCAGATCGCATCCGGCAACCTCGACCTGTCGTCGCGCACCGAACAGCAGGCCGGCTCGCTGGAAGAAACCGCGTCGTCGATGGAAGAACTGACCGGCACCGTCAAGCAGAACGCCGACAACGCCCGGCAAGCCAACCAGCTGGCGGCGTCCGCGTCCGATGTCGCGAAGAAGGGCGGCGCGGTGGTGTCGCAAGTGGTCGGCACGATGGGATCGATCAACGCCTCGGCGAAAAAGATCGTCGACATCATCGGCGTGATCGACGGCATCGCGTTCCAGACCAATATCCTGGCGCTGAATGCGGCGGTGGAAGCGGCGCGCGCCGGCGAACAGGGGCGCGGCTTTGCGGTGGTGGCAAGCGAGGTGCGCAACCTGGCGCAGCGCTCGGCGGGCGCCGCCAAGGAAATCAAGGCATTGATCAGCGATTCGGTCGAGAAAGTCGATGCCGGCACCCAGCTGGTCGACCAGGCCGGCGCGACGATGGAAGAGATCGTCGAAAGCGTCAAGCGCGTGACCGACATCATGAGCGAGATCACGGTAGCCAGCCAGGAGCAGACCTCGGGCATCGAGCAGATCAACCAGGCGATCACGCAGATGGATGATGTCACGCAGCAGAATGCGGCGCTGGTCGAAGAAGCCGCCGCCGCCGCCGCCGCCCTGCAGGATCAGGCCGGCAATTTGTCGCAGGTGGTCAACGTGTTCAAGCTCGACGCAACGCGCATGGCGGTCGCGGCCCCGGTGAAGGCGGCAAGCCGTCCGGCTCCGGTTGCAAGGGCGGCGGCCGTGCCACTGCCGGGCACGACCGGCAACGCCAAGCGCTCCACGCCGAATGCCAAACAGCTTAACCGGGTGACGCAGGCGAGCGCCACCGCCGATAGCGAGTGGGAAGAGTTTTGAGATCGCTGCGGGCATGAGGCCGTCATAATTCTTTTGACATATTCGAAGGCGGGATGGAACCCGAGCGCTATCGACAAACCTTTCCCCCGTCATTCCCGCGCAGGCGGGAATCCATACTGAGCTTGCTCGCGCCACTGCCCTATGGATTCCCGCCTGCGCGGGAATGACGGGAAAATTGACTGTCCGCTCTCAACCGTAAGCGCCCGCCCGCAACCGGCATGATGGATAAACAGGATGTCAAAATATTTTTGA
>CBFGOU010000876.1:0-2137 GCA_965650445.1 uncultured Oxalobacteraceae bacterium
AGCCGGGCAACCTGATCATGGTGACCAGCTCGCTGCCGGGCGAAGGCAAGACCTACTGTGCCATCAACCTGGCCATGAGCATCGCCATGGAACTGGACCACACCGTGCTGCTGATCGATGCCGACGTGGCGCGTCCCTCGGTCATGCGCACGCTCGGCTTGCCGAACCAGCGCGGCCTGATGGACTTGCTGCTGGACGACAAGACCGAACTGAGCGACGTGCTGCTCAAGACCAACGTCGAAACCCTGAGCATCCTGCCGGCCGGCGCCAGCAACCAGCGCGCCACCGAATTGCTGGCCAGCCAGA
The DNA here is from genome assembly GCA_965650445.1 of uncultured Oxalobacteraceae bacterium. Taxonomy (GTDB): domain Bacteria; phylum Pseudomonadota; class Gammaproteobacteria; order Burkholderiales; family Burkholderiaceae_D; genus Telluria_A. The sequence continues at coordinate 307 of CBFGOU010000876.1, forward strand.
CCATGTCCGCCTTCGTCAATGAAATTGCGCACCGTTACGCGGACCGCATCGTCATCTTCGATTCGCCGCCGCTGCTGCTGACCAGCGAAGCGCACGTGCTGGCCAGCCACATGGGCCAGATCGCCATGGTGGTCGAGGCGGAAAAGACCACCCAGCACGCGGTCAAGGAAGCGCTGCGCCAGCTCGAAGGCTGCAGCAACGTCAACCTGATCTACAACAAGACACGCGAATTCCCGGGGGTTGAAGAGACCTATGGCTATCACTATGAGTGAACGGCAATTCCGGCTGGCGCCGGTTGCCGCGGCCGTCATGGCCTTGCTGGCCAGTTCGGCCAGCCACGCCCAATGGCGGGTTCAGCCCGGCGTCCAGCTGCGCGAACTGTATTCCGACAACCCGGCCCTGCTGACCGATGGCTTGGCCCAGGGCCAGTTCGTCACCGAACTGGCGCCCTCGCTGGCGATCCTGCACACCGGCCCGCGTCTGACCCTGAACAGTTCGTTCCGCCTGAGCGCCTACGCCTATGGGGGCGCGCGCCCGGAAGGCACCAACAGCACCCAGCGCCAAGCCCAGCTCAGCGCCAACGCGACCCTGCTGGACGACCTGCTGTACTTTGCCGGCCAGGGCATGACCGGTCCGCGCTCGGTGTCGCCCTTCGCCCAGCCGGTCGCCAACGGCTACTCCAGCGCCAACCGCGAGCAAGTGAGCACCTACAGCCTGAGCCCCTACCTGCAGCACCGCTTCGGTGGCGGCACCACCGCCCTGCTGCGCTTCGCGCGCGACCACGTCAACATGTCCACGCAAGGCATCGGCAGCAGCGATTCGAATAACGTGTTTTTCAGCCTCGGCAGCGACCCGCAGCGGCGCGCGCTGTCGTGGGGCCTGCAGTACAGCCGCCAGAACCTCAGCGGCGAGCGGGTCCAGGACAGCAGCAGCGAGGAATTGTCGACCACGCTGCGCTACCGCGTGGTGAAGTCGCTGGCGCTGCGCCTCGGCGCCGGCTACGACAAATACGATTTCTCGCCGCTGGGCGGCACCACCGAGGGGCGCTCCTGGAATGCCGGCTTCAACTGGAGCCCGAGCGCGCGCACCTCGCTCGACGCCAGCTATGGCCGCCGTTTCGTCGGCCCGGTCAAGTCCCTGCTGGCGATGCACCGCAGCCGCAACACCGTGTGGAACATCAGTTACGACGATACCGTGACCACCTCGCGCGACAATTTCCTGCTGCCTGCCACGGTCGACACCTTCAGCATGCTCGACCAGCTGTTCACCTCGCGCATCAGCGACCCGCTGCAGCGCCGCCAGGCAGTGGAAAACTACATCAGCCTGACCGGCCTGCCCACCACCCTGGCCGACAGCATCAATTACTTCAGCAACCGGTATTACCTGCAAAAGCAGCTGCGCGCTTCGGTGGCCCTGAACGGCGCCCACTCCACCGCCCTGCTGAGCCTGTACCGCACGCGCCGCGACGGCCTGTCGACCCGCCAGAGCGACAGCATCCTGCTCGGCAGCGCCTCCAGCACCATCAATGACAACACCATTCAGCGCGGCGTCAACCTGTCGCTGAACTACCGCCTGTCGCCGCGCAGCGCCGCCTCCCTCACGCACGATGCGGCGCGCGGCGAATCGCTGTCGGGCGGCATTGCCACCCATACCAACATCAGCCGCCTGTCCCTCACGCGTACCCTGTCGCGCAACCTGACAGCATCGCTCGAAGCGCGCCGCACCAGCGGCAGCCTGGGCAACGGCAACTACGTCGAGAACTCGGTCATCGCGACCCTGTCCTATCTGAAATAGCGGAGTTACCATGTATGAACAGTATTACGGGCTCAGC
>CBFGOU010000877.1:0-2136 GCA_965650445.1 uncultured Oxalobacteraceae bacterium
CGCCGCGCGCAGCTGGTCGACCGCCGCCAACAGCTCGTCGGCGTGGGCCAGCGCGAACGGAAGCTGTCTGCCGCACTGGCGCTGCTGCGTGACGCCTACGACTTCATCATCCTCGACTGCCCGCCGGCCGTTGGCCTTTTGACCGTGAACGCGTTGACGGCGGCTGATGCCGTGCTGGTGCCGATTCAGTGCGAGTACTACGCCCTCGAGGGCCTCGGGCAGCTCCTGGCCACCATCGACCTGGTGCGCGTGACCACGACCGAAAGCAACAGCCTGGATATCCGCAACAACGGCAGCACCATCAATGCCGGCGGCAAGCTCAAGGTCGACGCGGCCGACAAGCTGACCGTGCAGGGTTCGGATCTGGGCGGCGACAAGGGCGTCGCGCTCAAGGCCAAGGATATGGAGTTTTTGGCCGCCGACGACGTCAGCGTGACCAGCACCAGCACCAGCCGCACCAGCGCGGGCCTGTACATCAGCGGCGGCGCCAGTGCGCAGGCCAACGCCTCGGCGGGCGCCAACGGGCAGCAGAATGTGCTGGGCGGCGCGATGGGCAATGCCTCGGCCGACGGCTCGGCGTCGGCCGAGGCCAAGGTCGGCGCCGGATGGCAGGCCCGCACCACCAGCGAGAAGTCGCTTGAGGGCACCACCACGGCGCGCGTGTCGACCATCCGTTCCGGTTCGGGCGACATCGAGCGCAACGCGCAAAACGGCATCGTCGACGTGGGCACGGCGATCGAGGCGGCGGGCGACTTCAGCCAGTCGGCCAGCACCATCGACAGCCGCGCGGCGAAGAACACCAGCTTCAGCAGCAGCTCGACGGAAAGCAATTCGCTGCGGGTCGGCGCCTACGTCCAGGGCAACGCCGAAGCCGGGGCAGGCGAGGCGGGCGCCAATGCCAGCGCCGGTGCCGAAGCGCAGTTTTCTCACGAGCAAAGCGCCGCGCGCAGCGACAGCAGCGAAGCGGTGGTCTCGACCATCAAGGCGGGGGGCAAAGTCAGCAGCGCCTCGTCCGGCAAAACCACCCTCGAAGGCACCCAGATCAGCGCCGAGGGCAGCGTCGAGCTGGCCGCCGGCGAGATCGACTTCAAGGCGGCCAAGAATACCGAGTCGAGCAGCGACAGCAGCCTCAGCGTCGATGCCGCGGCCAATATCGGCATCAATCTCGGTTCCAGCGGGGCGGTGGAGGGGGGCGTGTCGGGCGGTTTTGGCGCCGGCCAGGCCAGTTCCTCGTCCTCCACGGCCGTGGCGGGCAGCATCCAGTCGGGCGGCAAGCTGACCGTCAAGACCCAGGGCGATGCGCGTTTCGAAGGCACCGACATTGCCGCCGGCGGCGACGCGGCCGTCAGCGCCGGCGGCAAGCTGACGTTCGACGCGGCCCGCAACGAGAGCACTTCCAGCAGCGATTCGAGCAATGCCGAAATGAGCATTTCGGTATCGAAGTCGAAGAGCGCCGGCGGTTCCGAGCACGAGGCGGGCCTGGAGGCGGCGGGCGGCTTCTCGAAGGAACGCGAGAGCAGCAGCGAAGCGGTGACGGGCCGGATCGCCGCGGGCGGCAACCTGACCCTGTCGGCCGGCAAAGACATGCGCTTCGAAGGAACCGCGGTTGAAGGCGGTGCCGACACCACAATTGCGGCCGGCGGCAATGTCGACTTCGCCGCTGCGCGCAATACCGGCAGCAGCGAATCGACCAGCTTCTCGGCCAGCCTGTCGATGAGCAAGAGCAGCAGCAGCGACAGCGGCACCGGCGAGAGCTCGAACGGCAAGAGCGGCGGCATCGGCGCCGAGTTCGGCTACGCCAGGGAGCGCAGCTCGGAAGCGGTGGCCGGCTCGGTGGCCAGCGGCGGCAACCTGCAAATCAAGAGCGGCGGCAACACCACGCTGGAAGGCACCGACGTGAGCGCGGCCGGCGCAGCATCGATTCACGCCGGCGGCAACGTCAACTTCAAGGCCGCCGAGAGTAGCTCGGAATCGGTGAGCGTGGCCGCCTCGGTGGGCGCAGAAGGCAGCAGCTCGCACAGCACCGGGCCGAGCAAGGCCGAAGGGGCGGCGCCCGGGGCGACCGAAACGGTGGATGAGAAAGAGCACGGCGGCAGCGCCAGCCTCGAAGCCGGGTATGCCGTCAGCAGCGCCAAG
>CBFGOU010000878.1:0-2135 GCA_965650445.1 uncultured Oxalobacteraceae bacterium
AGGGTGAGCTTGCCGGCCTCGACCTTCGACAGGTCGAGGATATCGTTGATGATGCGCATCAGGCCGTTGGCCCCGGCCTGCACGCCGGTGGCGTAAGCGCGCTGTTCCTCGTCCAGCCGGCTCGACAGCAGCAAGTCCGCCATCCCGATCATGCCCGACAGCGGCGTGCGGATTTCATGGCTCATCATGGCCAGGAAGCGCGATTTTTCGCCGTTGGCCAGGTCGGCGCGGCGGCGCTGCGCTTCGGCCAGCGCAGCGTTGCTGCGGCTGCGTCCGAGCAGGCGCCACAGCAGCGCGAAGGCGATGGTCAGCGCCAGCGCGCTGGCACCGGCGATGGCGCCGATGCGCCGGGTGCTCTGCTCCCAGCCGCCCAGGTACAGGTCTTCGGTGATGCTGATGTTGACCAGCAGCGGATAGTTGGGCACCCGGCGCGGGGCCGACATGCGCGGCACCGGGCGCAGCTGGGCGGCCAGGCGCGGACCGTCGTTGAGGATCACGTCGTGGTCCTTGCCGCTGCTGATGACCTGGTAGGTCGAGCCGACCAGATTGCGCTGGCCCAGCAGCGATTCGGACACGGGCCAGCGCGCCAGCAGCATGAAATCGTCGCGCGAGAGCGAAATCGAGGCCGCGTCGCCCAGGGTGATGCGCTTGAAGAAGTCGACGAAGAAATCCGCAGACAGACCGATCAGTACCAGTCCGCTGAAACGGCCATCCTTGTCCTGCAGGCGCCGGCTGATATAAAAGGTCCAGCGGCCGTTGCCGCGATTTTGCACCGGCGCACTGAGAAACACCTGGTCGCCCGGATGGTCGCGGTGGTAGACGAAATAGTCGCGGTCGGCCAGGTTGATGGGCGGGGCCGGATAGCTGCGCGTAAAGTTGATCACCGCGCCGTCGGCGCCGACGATGGTGGCCACGTCGATCTGCGGCACGCCGCGGATGCGTGCCTGCATCAGCTGGTGGGTGCGCGCGCTGCCCATGCCGGCGGCCAGGGGCGCGCCGGCGCCGGTGGCCGCGTGCGCGTCGTCGCACAGGCCGTCGAGCACCAGATAGGCCGAGGTCATGGTTTGCGAGGTGTTTTCGGCAACGATCAGCGACAGGTTGCTCAGCTGGGCACTCCAGTCGTCGATGGCGCGCTCGCGCAGATGCAGCACCGACAGCAGGGCCGAAGCGGCGATCAGCAGCACCAGGCCGGCGCCGATGGCGGCGCTGACCATGCGCGGCGAGTCGCGCCACAGCGCGCTCAAGCCTTTCATGCGCGGGTGCCGTAGTGGCGTACGCTGTGCACCAGCTCGTCCAGGGCGCGCGCCAGTTCCTCGCGCAGTTGGGCCAGCGCCTCGGCCAGCTGCGCGTCCGCGCCGGCGCGCGCATGCGCTTCGATGCGGCGCGCGCCTTCGGCCAGTTGCGCCGCGCCCACCGTCATGGCGGAGCCGGCAATGGAATGGCTGGCCAGGGTCAGCGCCGGCCAGTGGCGGCCGGCGAAGGCCGCGTCCGCATCGGCCAGCAGGGACGGCACGGTGCGCACGAAGATGGCGACCAGCTCGCGAAACATGTCCAGGTCGCCGTCGACGGTGCGGTAGAGCAGGCCCGGATCGGTGTGGTGGTAGATGCGTGTTGGCATGGAGCTAGGACTTTCATGATGCGATGAAGAGCTTGTTTTAAACAGCGCCATGCCCATTTTGCAACAAGCTCTAAGCTGTGGCCGCGCCGGTCAGCGGCAGCCACACTGAAAAACAGGCCCCACGGCCGGGTTCGGACTCCACGCTCAGGCGCGCATCCATCAGCGCCGCCAGGCGCGCCGCGATCGCCAGGCCGAGGCCGGCGCCATCGGCGCTGCGCGTGGACGAGCTGTCGGCCTGTTCGAACGGTTCGAAAATGCGTTCGCGCAGCGCCGCCGGCACGCCCGGGCCCTGGTCGCGCACGTCGATGCGCACGCTGGCGCCGGCGCGGCTGGCCGCCAGGGTAATTTGGCCGCGCGAAGAGAAGCGTACGGCGTTTTCGAGCAGTCGGTCAAGCAACTGTAGCACCTTGCCGGCGTCGCAGTACAGGCTGGCCGGCAGGGCGGGGTCCAGCTGCACTTCCAGCATCATTCCCTTGGCGGCGGCCGCGCGGGCGTGGCGCTCGCCGGCGCGCGTGAG
>CBFGOU010000879.1:0-2134 GCA_965650445.1 uncultured Oxalobacteraceae bacterium
CAAGGACCTTGGTTGCGTTGTTCATCTGCGAGTCGACAAAATCCAAATCAGAAATCCGGTGAGAGGCAATATGATTACGGATATTCCGCACCTCCCATTTAAGGAAGATGCGGTCAGACAGAGTGTTACGAAGCTGGTGCGTCGATTCCCCGCCGTGCCGGACTTTAAGGAGGGCTACGACACTTGGAAGCAGGCCTACCTTGCCGGTCAAGCTGGGGCGTTCGATACAACCGTCAGTAAGACCTTGGACGCGATGATTGGCGCCAAATGGGATGAGAAAAAATGAACCTAACTCGCAGTTGCACGCTGAGGAGTGGCTGCTGGTCGAATGGCCCGAAGGGGAAGCGGAGCCGACGAAATATTTTCTCTCCACCGGTCCAGCAGATGCAACACTGGAACAATTAGTCTTTGTCGCCAAGATGCGTTGGCGTATCGAACGGGACTACCAGGACCTCAAGCAGGAATTCGGCCTCGCGCATTACGAGGGTCGCGGCTGGCGTGACTTTCATCACCATGCCACCTTGTGCATTGCTGCCTACGGGTTTCTCATTGCTGAGCGGCTCTACCGTGACCGCGCTTTGTGACACAGTAAGACTAGGACTCGCGTAGCAATAAGTTAGGCAATTTTGCTGACCGTACCGGGATGCAATGCAAGGCGATACTCCTTTCGCTTGAATTCCCAGTTCGCCTAAGCAGTGCTCGCACTGCGTGGCGCCGTAGAGGAGTATTCGCTTGCAAGCGGATACCGTTTCGCAGGCGCGGGCCAATGCCCCACCAAACCCCTGCTTCACCGCCTTGCATTGCATCCCGCTACGGTCAGCAAAATTGCCTAACTTATTGCTGCGCGGGCCCTTACCAGACCCCAGTTTTAGCACACCGGTAAAACCATTCGCCAACAAAAAAGCGCGGCCAGGTCACCCTGCCGCGCTTTCCTTTTTCTCCCGCGCATAACGGGAGATGACTTTACTCCAGCATCAAGCCCCCAAGCGCTGCTCCAGCTGCGCCTTCGCCTCCACCAATTCCGCCGGCAGATGATGCTTCAGCTTGTCGAACAATTCCGCATGCAGCTTCAACTCCGCTTCCCAGGCCGACTTGTCGATCGATGTGATGCGATCGAATTTCTCTTGCGAGAATTCGAGGCCGTCCCATGTCAAATCGCCAAACGTCGGCGTCACGCCGAAGACGTTTTCGACGCCGCCGGCCTTGCCTTCGATGCGGTCCAGCATCCACTTCAACACGCGCATGTTGTCACCGAAGCCGGGCCAGACGAACTTGCCGTTCTCGTCGGTGCGGAACCAGTTGACGCAATAGATGCTCGGCAGCTCGGCGCCGGAGGTGGCAATCTTCTTGCCAATGTTGAGCCAGTGCTGGAAGTAGTCGCTCATGTTGTAACCCATGAACGGCAGCATCGCGAACGGGTCGCGGCGCACCACACCCATTTGGCCGGCCGCGGCAGCGGTGGTTTCGGAACCCATGGTCGCGGCCATGTATACGCCTTCGATCCAGTTGCGCGCTTCGGTCACCAACGGCACGGTCGTGGAGCGGCGGCCGCCGAAGATGAAGGCCGAGATCGGCACGCCGGCCGGATCGTCCCAGGCCGGATCGATCACCGGGTTTTGTGTTGCGGCGACGGTGAAGCGCGCGTTCGGATGGGCGGCTTTGCGACCGGTTTCCTTGGCCGACTCCGGTGTCCAGTCCTTGCCTTGCCAGTCGATCAGGTGCGACGGCGTTTCCTTGGTCATGCCTTCCCACCATACGTCGCCGTCGTCGGTCAGCGCGACGTTGGTGAAGATGGTGTTGGCGGTGAGCGATGCCATGCAGTTGGAGTTGGTCGCGGTGTTGGTGCCCGGCGCCACGCCGAAGTAGCCGGCTTCGGGATTGATCGCATACAGGCGGCCGTCGGCGCCCGGTTTGATCCACGCGATGTCGTCGCCGATGGTGGTGACTTTCCAGCCTTCGAAGGTCTTGGGCGGAATCAGCATCGCGAAGTTGGTCTTGCCGCAGGCGGATGGAAATGCCGCGGCGACGTAGTGCTTTTTGCCTTCTGGCGATTCGACGCCGAGGATCAGCATGTGTTCTGCCAGCCAGCCCTGGTCGCGGCCCATGGTGGACGCGATGCGCAGCGCGAAGCATT